>JBHAEB010000198.1:0-12658 GCA_041855345.1 Arachnia sp.
GCCCAGTGCCACAACAGCCGGGATCAGTGCCCACAGGCCTTGGCGCAGCAGGCGCCGCAGGTAGGTGCTCAGGTCCAGAATGTATGAGTGTTGAGGTGAGGTCACCAGGCCATGGTAGTCCCCCGGTAGTCAACCCCGGGGTGCTATGAAGCAAGGGAGGCCACCTGGTCAACGAATCGACGCATATTGGTGCTCTCATCCCAGTGCGACACCACCTGATGCCGGAAGCCTTGCCGCCAGCCGGGATCGAGGCTGTTATCGAGCTTCTCCTCGATAGCTGCCGCCCACTGTGCGGGGCTGCCATGGGGTGGCAGCAACACCCCATGGGCTGGGGCCACCAGCTCTTCAGTGGCCCCCACCTGGGTGGCTGCCACCGGGATCCCTCGTTCCATCGCCTCCATGAGGGAGACTGGAACCCCTTCGGAGCTGGAGACATTGACGATGAAATTCCAGGGGGTGGTTTCATATACCTCGGCCAGGCTGGCGCGATCGAGCTGACCCAGCCAGCGCACGGTGACATTGGCGGGCAGCTGGGCGGCTGCCGCCTCGGCCTGGTCCTTGAGCGGCCCGGAACCGGCATGGGACCACAGGATGCTGCGATCTGGGCGGCGACGGGCCAACTCACCGATGGTCGCGGCCAGTTCCGGCACCCGTTTGACCGGGGTCAGGGTGGATACCGACAGCAGCGCGATGCTGCCAGGGTCAGTCGGGGTAGGTGCCAGCACTTCACCGATGGGCACCCCCAACCGATGGGCGACGGTGGTGGCCTCGGGGGCACCAAATACCTCACGCATATAGGTAAGTCCGCCCTGACTGATCGGGGCCAGCAGATCGATGCGCTGGGCCATCCACCGTTTGAAGGGCAGCCGGGCGTCAACTGAAATATCTTCATAAATGTCATAGCGGTGGGCGCGAGAAATGACCTTCTTGACCAGGCCGCGTTCCTTGGCCCGCAATGCCCCGAGGGTTTGGTAGTCAAACCAGTAGCTATAAGCCACATCAATGGGGCCACGCTCGCGAGCGAGATCAGCCAATGCCCTGGCGGTGAGTTCGGCAGCTGCGGAGGGCACCACGACCCGCCACAATGCACCCGGCTTCATCTTTCCCGCTCGGATGCTGGCAGCCAGCTCCCGCCAACACGAGCCCCGGAAGGCCTGGGCCGCCAAGGCGCTGCGGAATTTGGCGGCACGCAGCTGGTCCAGCCGGGTATCGACGCGAATCCCCTCGGGTACCTCGCGGCGATTGTCGGTGCTCTCCCACGGCATGATGGTCAGTTCCACGTCGTCGCGTACCCAATGCGGCAGTTCGGGGGTGATGAACTCCTCACCAGGAGCGAAGGGATACTTTGCCGTCAGCAGCACAATTCGATGGGCCATGATGGAATCCTATGGGCAATACCCTCGACAAGGCAGGAGGCAGGCAAGGTCATGAAGATCCTTCATCTGATCAACGGATTAGGTACCGGCGGGGCGGAGATGCTGGTGGTGGATCTCGCCAATGCCATGCGCAGCCACGGCCATCAGGTGCGTATCGCCTGCCTGAGTGAGGTGGAGGGGGTGCCAGCCGATAAGGCACGACAGCTGGGGCTCGACGTGGTGCCCTTGGCTAAGCACCGGTTCGATCCGAGCCTGCCGTTGCGGGTGGCAGCTATTGGGAAGGGTGCCGATGTGGTGCATGCCCATCTATTTCCCGCCTTCTACTGGGCGGCCTTGGCGCCGATGCGAACCCCGGTGCTGTTTACCGAGCACAACACCTGGAATCGACGGATGGATCATGCCCTCTTCGCCGCCATCGATCGGTGGGTCTACCGGAAACTGGAGCGGGTCATTGCGATCAGCACTGGCACTCAAACCGAGATTGAGCGTCACCTGCGGCTCAGCCCAGGCAGTGTGCCGGTGATCTCCAATGGCATCAGCGACGGTTTGGTGACCGGCCCGGCCGCCCCTCGAAGCGGCGGGCGGCGGATGATCATCGTCGCCAGCCTGGAGAATCGTCGCAAGGACATCAATCGGGCGGTGCGTGCGGTCGCGGCGGTGCCCGGTGCGAGCCTCAGCGTCGTGGGGGAGGGACCCGATCGGGAGGAGATCGAGGCGCTGATCACGCAGCTAGGTCTCAAGGATCGGGTAGAACTGCTGGGGCGTCGCAGCGATGTCCCCGAGCTGCTGCGGCAACACGACCTGTTCTTGTCCACCTCCAAGGTGGAGGGATTTGGGCTGGCTGCCGCGGAGGGCATGGCCGTCGGGCTGCCGGTGGTGGCGCCACGGATCCCAGGCATCAGCGAAGTCGTCACCCACGAACTCTCTGGGTTGCTCTTCGATAGTGAGGATCCCGCGGAGCCAACCGCCAGCATCACCCGGATCTTTGAGGATCGGGAGCTGGCTGACCGGCTGGCCAGCGGTGGTCGCGTCGAGGCGGCGAAATTCACCGCCGACGCCTGCGCCCGCGCCTATGAGCGGGAATACCAAGCCCTGCTGTAGTCCCGGCTCAGTTCACCACATGCTGGAGTGGCCGACCATCAACCAACCGGGGTAGTTGGTCGGCTAGCAGCGCGACGATGCGGGGCTCCATCGCGGTGCTGTTGCCGCCGATATGGGGGCTGATGAAGGCGCCATCGGCCTGCCACAACGGATGGTCATCGGGGAAGGGCTCGGGATCGAAAACATCGGAGGACATCCGCAGCCGACCTGAGACCACCTCAGCGGTGATGGCATCGGTGTCGACGACGGGGCCACGGGCCATATTGACCAAGAGCGCACCATCGGCCATGAGGGAGAGTTCCTTCGCCCCGATGAGGCCGCGGGTGGTTTCGGTCAACGGCACGATGAGCACGACGATATCGGCCTGGGGCAGCAGCTCGTGGAGTTCGTCGATGCCGTGGATATGGCCGTGTTCATCATCGCGGGCGCGGGTCGCGACCCTCGTGATGTGGGTTTCGAAGGGGGCTAGCCGACGTCGGATCGCCTCACCGATATCACCGGCACCGATGATGAGGACCCGGGAGTCGGCCAGGGCACGGGTGCTGGCGACCTGCCAGCGTCGCTCCCGGGCCCAGCGGGGAAGTTCCCGCTGCGCAGCCAACATATGAGCGATCGCGAGTTCTGAGGTGGAGGCGTCATGGACCCCGCGGGCATTGGCCAAGGCCACTCCCGCAGGGACGATGTGCAGCAGGTTGTCATAACCCGCAGACTGGGCCTGCACGAGTCGCAGCTTGGGCAGGTCGGCGAGGCTGCGCCAGGCTGGGGCGGCACGGAAATAAGGGACGACGGTTGCCACGACGTCGTCGGCTTCATCGCCGAGGACATCACGAACCGGGGTGTTCCAATCCCAGACCCGCAGGTCAACACCGAGCTGGTCGGCGGGGGTGTGGGCGGTGAGGGCCTCGAGCAGTCGTTGGTCAGGCAAGGTGACGATCATGTCAGCAGTTTAGAACCCCCCAGTCATGCCCAAGGGTAGGCATTGCTAACTTTAGTTTGTGACTGATTCCCGAACCCTGGCCGACCTTGAGGTCGGTGCCAGCGCACAAATAGTTGGGTATGACGGCGACGATGCCGTGTGTCGCCGCCTGTTCGATTTAGGTTTCGCACCTGGGCTCACTGTTGGGCTGGAACGCCGCGCCCCGTTACGAGACCCCTTGATGTTCACCGTCGGCGGAACCGAACTGGTGCTCCGCCGCTCCGAAGCCGCAAGAATTCTGGTGACCCCATGACCTGCCATGATGACACCCCCGCCGTAGTAGCCACCGATCTGCGCCGATTTGTGCTGGTGGGCAGCCCCAACTCCGGTAAAACGACGCTGTTCAATGCGTTGACTGGGTTGCGGGCTAAAACCGGCAACTACCCTGGCGTGACCGTCGCGAAATATGAAGGGATCCACAAGACCGGCTCCACCGAGGTGGTCATTGAGGATTTGCCTGGCACCTATTCCCTGGATCCGATCAGTCCCGATGAGCAAGTCGTCGCCGATGTGCTGGGGGATGAGCATAAGCAGGCTGCGGGGCAGGTGGTGTTGCTGGATGCCACCGCGTTGCGTCGCGGACTAGGCCTGTTGGCTCAGGTGCAGCAACTGGGACGCCCCACCATCGTGGCGCTGACCTTCACCGATGAGCTGGCCCGGCGTGGCGGATCCATCGATGTCGACGCGCTGTCGCGGGCCGTGGGGTGCCGGGTGATCCCGGTGGTAGCGCGGGAAAAGAAGGGCCTTGATGCGCTCTCGGCGGCCTTGGAGGAGGTTGAGGAGTGGACCTCCCCGGTGGTCGCGCCACCGGTGGAGCATGAGGCCCAATCGGCCTGGGCCTCGTCCGTGCTGGATAGTGCCTCCTATCGGGCCCCTGGCATGGATGAACGCACCCGCAAGATCGACCGCATCTTGCTGCATCCGCTGTGGGGGACGCTGATCTTCTTCCTGGCGATGTATGCCTTCTTCCAGATCATCTTCACCGTCGCCGCCCCCGCTCAGGAGGCCTTCGAGGGTTTCTTCCTCGCCGTAGGCGAGTTGTGCCGGGAGCACATCACCATCGACTGGTTGGCCTCTCTGGTTGCCGACGGCATCTTCGCCGGTGTCGGTGGCGTTGTGGTGTTCCTACCGCAGATCGCGTTGCTATTCCTGATGGTCGCGTTGATGGAGGGCAGCGGCTATCTTGCCCGGGCCGCCTTCCTTATGGACCGAGTCATGGGTACGGCCGGGCTGGAGGGTCGGGCCTTTGTCGCCTTGCTGAGTTCCATGGCCTGCGCCATTCCTGGAATCATGGCCACCCGCACGCTGCCTTCGGCTAAGGACCGATTGGCCACCATGATGGGTGCGCCGCTGATGACCTGCTCGGCGCGGCTGCCGGTCTATGTGCTGTTGATCGGGATGCTGGTACCTGAGGATCTCACCTGGGGTCCGTTCGGCGCCCAAGGCACGATCATGTTTGCCCTATATCTGATCGGTGCCATTTCCGCGATGCTGGCGGCCTGGGTGTTTAAGCGGATCGTGGGTCGCGGTGGGGTGCAGCTGCCGTTCTACATGGAGATGCCCTCCTACCGGTTGCCGACGCTGCGTTCGGTGCTGCTGGCGGTGTGGGATGCCTGCAAGGCCTTCCTGCGGAAGGTGACCGGCATCATCTTGGCCACCACCATCGTGTTGTGGGCGCTGCTGAACTTCCCCATGCACAGCGAGGAGGCGATGATCGCAGCTGGGGTCGACGTCGCCGATGAGGCAGCCGTGACCGCCTATACCTTGGACAACTCCTATGCGGCCGGCATCGGTCGGGCAGTGTCGCCGGTATTTGCGCCCCTTGGGTTCGACTGGCGGGTTAACGTCGGTGTGATCAGCTCCCTGGCGGCCCGTGAGGTCGTCGTCGCGACCCTGGGACAGGTGGCTGCTGCTGAGGATCCGGAGGATCCCGGTGAGGCCTTGGCTGAGTTCCGGCACACCGATGGCCCCAATGCCGGTGAGTTGGTCTTCACCCCAGGAACCATCGCAGCATTGTTGGTGTTCTTCATCTATGCCCTGCAATGCGCCTCGACACTTGGTGTAATGAGACGAGAAACTGGGACCTGGCGGTGGCCCGCTATCGCGTTCGCCTATATGTCCGTGGTGGCATGGGTCGCTGCTTTCCTAGCGAAGACCATCGTGGAGGCAATCCTGTGAGCAAGCCCCGTCCCATCCATCCGGAAGCCATTCCCGGCGAACCCCTCGCGGTGCGCTGGGTGGTGAATACCAGCCCGCTGAGTGTCGGGGAGGTCCGCAAGGCCCCCGGCACCTTCGGACCGATGCTGGAATACGGCGTCATCGAGCGGGCCCTGGTGGAAGGTGACGGGGTATGGACCTGGTTGGCTCCCGAACAATCCTGGGCTGAGCACGGTCCCAGGATTCGCGACGCCCTCAGCTCCGCCCTCGATTTGGAGGGCTGGGAGGTCGAGGGTGGTTCCGCCGACCTGCTGCGGCTGGTTGCCACCGACGTGGTGGGCAACCAGTTGGCTGGGTATATCCGCAGCCACGGCGGGCAGATCACGGTGGTGGCCAACGATGCCGAATCGGTGGACCTGGATTTCGGCGGGGCCTGTGAGGACTGCCCCGCCTCCGGTCAGACCCTCCACCAGCGCATCGAGACCGCGATTCGCGCCCGTTACCCGAAGTTCAAGACGGTGCGTCGTATTGGCAAGGGTAACCGCCCCGCCTGGTTGAATATGCCTGGTCAAAATTGTTGAGCTAAGAGGGGTGGTCGGTTGTGGCCAGACAGTCGCGTCCGACCATCTACGATGTCGCCAGGGAGGCCGGGGTCTCCAAGTCCTTGGTTTCGCTGGTGCTCAACGATTCGCCGCTGGTGGCTGAACCGAAGCGGCAAGCGGTACGCGAGGCGATCGCGAAACTGGGATATCGACGCTCCCGGGCCGCGGCAGCCTTGGCTCGAAGCCGGACCCGCACCGTCGGCCTAGTCATCGACGATTTCCGCAATCCCTGGTTCGTGGAGTTGCTGGAGGGACTGCGGTCGGTGCTCGGGCCGAAGGGTTTTCATGTGGCCATCCGGGAGCACTATCGCAGCGATGGGGAGTTGATCAATGCCATCGACGGGTTCCTCGATACCCAGGTCGATGCGCTTGTGGTGGGCGCTGAGCCCGGACGGGATTTTGACAATCTCGGTATCCCGACCATCGTCGAGGGCACCCGGGAGCACGGCGTCGCAGGGGCTGATGTGGTCGGGTGCGACCAAGATCAGGGAGTTCGGTTGCTCGTGGAGCATCTGATCGGGCTGGGTCATACCCGGATCGGTCATGTCACGGGGCTTGGCGGTTCGGCCAGGGTCCGTCGTGAGGCCTTTGACGCAGCGATGACGCAGGCGGGGTTACCCGCGTGGATCGCAGGTGGTGACAATCCAACCAACGAGGAGGGTGGCTATGCGGGCACCGTCGAATTGCTGCGTCGTCACCCCGATGTCACCGCGATCTTCGCGGCCAATGACACCATGGCCCTGGGGGCCAGGGGAGCGCTACACGAGATCGGCCGCCAGGTTCCCGAGGGCCTAGCCCTCGTCGGTTATGACAACTCGCAGCTCGCCCGCAGCCGCTATCTGGATCTGACGACGGTCGATACCGGCGGGTTCGCCATTGGCGAGGCCTGTGGTCGGTGTGTGCTGGAGCGGATGGCCGACCCCGATGCCGAACCGAAGCACCTGCTCCTGCCCGCCCGCTTGGTGGTGCGCTCATCCTCCGGCTCCGTCGTGATTAAGTGACACCTGTGTGGCCAAAAGATAAGGAAGAAGGTTAGGCTTACCTCTGCGAGTAGACGGAGGTTGGCGCGTGAGCCTGGAACTGGAACAGGTCACCCTGATTCGCGGTCGGCAGGTGCTGATCCAGGACCTGACATTGCGAGTCGAGGCCGGTCAGACCCTGGCGGTGACCGGGGCCTCGGGGGCGGGAAAGACCACCCTCCTTAAAGCGATCTCCGGGCTGAGCGCCTGCGATGAGGGCGTGGTTAAACGTCCAGAGGGGCGCCTGGCTCAGGTCTTTCAGGAGCCCAGGCTGCTGCCCTGGTACAACGCTCACCGCAACGTCGCCCTGGTGGTGCCGGGGCCAACCCCTGATTTGATTGCGCAGCAGTGGCTGGCGCGGGTGGGGCTGGCCCATGCCACCCACCTGTACCCAAGTCAGCTCTCGGGTGGCATGAAACAACGGGTGGCGATCGCGCGGGCCATGGCCACCAATCCGGCAGTGCTGCTAGTCGACGAGCCCTTCTCCGCCCTGGATAAACCGCTAGCCGCCGCGCTTCGGGCAGACCTGATCCAGCTCTTGGCCGAGGAACAGGTGATCGCCATCTGGGTGACCCATGACCTCGCCGAGGCCGACGAGGTCTCCCATCTACATCTTCGCCTCGATGGTCCTCCTGGGACCTGGCAACTCACCACCACTGAAGGAGTGTCATGAATCGTCGTCAACTGTTGACCTGGGCCCCGCTGAGCCTGCTAGTCGCGGGGATCGCAGGCTGCTCTGCCAGCCCGGAATCATCACCCAGTGCCGCCCAGTCCGCCCAGGCGAGTTCGTCGCCAACGCAATTGGAAAGACTGCAGGTGCACGTCCCCACCACCCTGGCCTTCATGGCCCCCATGGCCAGTTTCGGGACCCTGGGGAATCTTGACAAGGTGGCCAAGGAAACCACCGTCGAGAACTGGGCCTCTGTGGACGCCTTGAAATCGTTGCTAGTCAACGGTGAAACTGACTTGGCTGCCTCCCCGTCCTATGCCGGACCCAACCTGTACAACAAGGGGGTTGATGTGCGGCTGGTGGCCATCGCCGTCTGGGGCATGATCTACCTCCTGGGCCCTGAAGGGACCGAGGGGTCCACATTGGAGGATTTGCGCGGGAAGAAGGTGGCGGTTCCGTTGCCCAATAACATGCCCGATCTGGTATTCCGCTATCTGCTCACCGCTAGTGGGATTCCCATTGATCAGGCTGACGGGGTGACGATCCAGCCCTATGACCAAGCCCCTGAAGCAGCCAATGCGTTGACCACCGGCCAGGTGGACTATGCGGTGCTGCCGGAGCATGTCGCCACTGTCACCCAAGCCAAGGCCAAGGAAGCTGGCAAGATTCTGGAGCGTACCGTCGATCTACAGCAGGCCTGGGCGACGGCCACCGGGCGGGAAGCCCGCTTCCCGATGGCTGGGGTCGTGATGCCTGGGGCGTTGGCCGAGTCGAATCCGGCCCTGGTTGGCGCGGTGCTCAGTGAACTGGAGGCCGCCGTCGAGAAGGTCAATACCCTTGATCCAGAAGCCCTGGCGAAAATCACCGCCGTCACCGAGGTGCCCGAGGCCCTGGTGACCCAGGTCATCCCACGGCTGCAACTTCAGGTGGTGCCGGCTGAGTCTGCGCGCAGCGATCTGGAGGATTTCTACACCCGGTTGATGACCCTCAATGCCGATGTGGTGGGCGGAAAGCTGCCCGACGACGGGTTTTACCTGGCTGATCCCCGGTGATTGGCACACATCGGGCCCGATCGGTGGTGCTGTGGTGGCTGGGGCTGGCGGCGATCGTGCTGATCTGGCATCTGATGTCCCTCAGCCAGCCGGACTATGCCTTACCCAGCCCCGCCGCCACCTGGGAGGCCCTGGGAAAGCTGCTGCGTGATGAGGAACTGCTGGTCAATGTGTGGTTGACCATGCAGCGCGCCCTGATTGGGCTGGCCTTGGCCTGTCTGATCGGGCTGCCCTGGGGATTGGCTGCGGGATCCTGGCGGGTGGTGGCGGAGTTCACTGCTTCCTGGCCGCAGTTGCTGATGGCAGCGCCTCCCATCGTGATCGTGGTCCTGGGGATGTTGTGGTTCGGGCCCTCGCCAGAGGTGGTGCTGCTGGTGGTCGCGGTGGTCACCATGCCGTTGCTGGTGACTACGTTGCGCGACGCGATGGTCGCGGTCGATTCGGACCTGTTGGAAATGGCCGCCTTGTTCCGGTTGGGTGTGTGGGGAACTATGCGTCGGGTCATCATGCCCGCCGTGGTGCCGCCCGTGCTGTCGGCGATCACTATCGCCTTGGGTCAATCCATCCGATTGACCGTGATGGCGGAGCTGCTGAGCACCAGCACTGGGATGGGGGCAGAGGTCCAGCAGGCGCGCAGCAATCTGGAAACCGCCGATGTGTTCGCCCTGGCTGCGGTGATGGCCGCCATCACGCTGGCCCTGGAATTGGTGCTGCTGCAACCGCTGCGGCGTCGCCTCGCCCGCCACGCGTAACCCGGAGCGGTTCTCCGGGTCGGGCCGAATCGTCGCCTAGATTGCCTCGGTGACTGGGTTGATCCTGGTGAGCCCGGGGACCGCATCGAAGTCAGCATCGCAGCTCACGATCTGGTCGAAACCGTGGCTGAGGGCGGTGGCCGCGTGCACCGCATCCCGTCCTCTGACATCGCTGGTGGCTACCAAGTCTCGGGCGCGGCGCAGTACCTCAATGTCGAAGGCATGCCAGACGACGAGCCTTTCGATCAGATCGAACTCTCGTAGCGCCTGCTGCCTATCGGTTCGGCGCATGCGGTGAAATAGGAACTCTTGCCCGCCCTCGACGCTGAGGTGCAGGCGCAGCATCCCTTCGGAAGCACGATGGAGCACACGCCGACAGGGATCGCGCCACGGATGGTCATTGCCGACGGCCAGTAGCAGTACCGACGGGTCGAGGAAAATTGGCTTCATGCCCGGGCCAGCTTCTCATCGAGTTCGGCGGCGAGGGCAGCCTTCAATTCTGCGGGTCCCTCACCGCCTGCTCCACAGGTGGCGGTGAGCTTGAGTAACTCGCGGGCCACCTCGATGCGCTGCGCGTCGCCGGGAGGAAAAGCGATGTCGATGGCATCGCGCACCACTGCGCCGACGCTTCTGCCGGACTGCTGTGCGATACGCACGAGCCGGGCGTGCCGCTCTTCATCCAGCAGAACCTGTAGTCGCCGTTCGAGGGCCGTACACATACATTAGCATGTGCATGATCCTCGAGGCTGGCTCAGTGCATCGAGGCCCAGGTGCGGTAGCCGCCGTCAAGGTTGTAGGCCTCGCGGCCGTTGGCCTTGAGGATCTGGGCGGCGGTGTGGCCGCGGACGCCGACGGCGCAGGTGACGATCAGCTCGCCCGCGGGTAGCTCGGCTAGCCGTTCCCGCAGCTCGTCGACGGGGACATTGATCGAGCCTGGGATATTCCCGGCCGCATACTCGCCCGGGGTGCGCACGTCGATTACATGCGCGCCACGCATCTTAAACTCATCCACTTGGTGCCACTGAACGGTCTTGGTCAGGCCGGTTTCGATGTTCTCGGCTACGAAGCCCAACATGTTGACCGGGTCCTTAGCGGAGCCGAATGGGGGAGCGTAGGCCAACTCCAGGTCCGCCAGCTCGGGGGCGGTCAGGCCCGCGCGGATGGCGGTGGCGATGACGTCGATGCGTTTGTCCACACCCGCGCCGCCGACCCCCTGGGCGCCCAGGATGCGTTGCGTGGCGGTCTCCACCACCAGCTTGAGTGACATCTGTTGGGCGCCCGGGTAGTAGCCCGCATGGTCGAAGGGGTGGGTGTGGATGACGGTGACGTCCAGCCCGGCGGCTACTGCGCGCTTTTCATTCCACCCGGTGGCGGCGGCCACGAGGTCGAAGGCCCCGACGATGGCGGTGCCCAGCGTCGGTCTAGCCTGGCCTGCGCCGCGGACGATCACGTCGGCGACTAGGCGGCCGTGCCGATTCGCGCTCTGGGCCAGCGGCACCAGCGCCAGGGAGCCGTCTACCGCATCTTCTTTTGTAGCTGCGTCGCCGACGGCGTAGACGTGCGGGGCGGAGGTGCGCTGGGCCTGGTCGACGATGATCCCGCCGCGCTCGGTGACCGCGATGCCGGCCTCAGCCGCCAGTTGTGAATCTGGGCGCACTCCGATAGCGACTATTACCAGGTCGGCTGGAAGGCGGCTGCCATCGCTCAGGACCACCGCGTCTGAGGAGATGGACTGGGCCTGGGCGCCGAGCCTTACGGAGACCCCGGCTGCCTCCAACCGGTGTTGTACCAGAGCGGCCATCTCGGGGTCGAGGGGGGTCAGCACCTGGTCGGACAATTCCACGATCGTGACCATGATGCCTTTACGGGTGAGATTTTCGGCGACCTCAACGCCTATGAACCCGGCCCCCAAGATCACGGCGCTGCTCGGGTGTAGCGCCACCGCGCCAGCCAAGGCATCCACGTCGGCCACATTCCGCAGGGAAAGGGCCCGCTCGATGCCGGGCAGGTCTGGGATAAAAGGCCTGGCGCCCGGGGCCAGGATCAACTCGTCGTAGCTCAGCTCGTAACTGCCCTGAGGCCCGGTGACGGTGACCCGCTGGGCGGCAGTGTCGATGGCGGTGGCCTCGCTGCGTACTCGGACATCCAGGTTGAAACGACTGGCCAGTGATTCCGGGGTCTGTAGCAGTAGTGCCTCCCGTTCGGAGATCACGCCACCGACGTAGTAGGGCAGCCCGCAGTTGGCGAAGGAGACGTGCTCGCCCCGCTCCAGCACGATGATCTCGGCCTGCTCGTTGAGGCGCCGCAGCCGCGTGGCGGCGGACATGCCGCCGGCCACGCCGCCAACGATCACAACGCGGCGGCCCATCTCAACGCCCCAATATCTTGCTGAGGAACCCCTTGCCTTGGGGCTTGGGGTCGGGTTTGCATTGGCATTGCTGAGGTTTGGGCACGCCTGCCATCACGGACTCGACGTGTTGGCCGCAGCCGGCCCAGGTGGTCTTGCCACACGACTTGCAGGTTACGGGACGGCACATGTTTGCTCCTTCGGGTGAACTGACAGGAACCATACCCCTGGGGGTATCTATGGGCAAGTTGCGGGGGTCAGCCGCGCAGCAGGTTGCGGTGGTTGAGGGCCAGGCCGCCGACGGTGAGGCCGACGGCGGCCGCGACCGACAGCCCCCAGAGCGCGGCTGGATCGGCCGACTCCATCGGGACCTTTCCCACCAGCTCGACGGGGGAGAGGTTCCGCGCCCACGTGGGTAGCCGTAGGGTCTCGGCCAGCATGCCGACCGCCAGCATCCAGGTCGGCGCCACGGCGGTCGGGTTGTTTGAGGAGCACGGCTTCGACGCGGTGACCGTCGAACAGGTGGCCGAGGTGGCCGAGGTTTCGCCGTCGACGGTGTACCGCTACTTCCGCACCAAGGAAGGCCTCGTGCTGCACGACGAGCAC
>JBHAEB010000199.1:0-13857 GCA_041855345.1 Arachnia sp.
GATTCATCCCAGTACACCACCAGGGACTCGAACCCTGAACCCGCTGATTAAGAGTCAGCTGCTCTGCCAGTTGAGCTAGTGGTGCATGCGCGATGTCAAACAATACTCCCTCGGCCCCCACGATGCGAAATCGGGTCTGGAGCTGAGGGGAGTGTGGGCGAGACGGCAGGCTGCGGCCGCGGGTTTCCCTAATCCTCAGCGGGAAGCAATCCAGTCGGTTAGGCTGAATCATGGCCACAACGACTGTGGACAGGCCCGCACGTCGGCTTTCCAATTTTGCACTCAAGCAGGTGATGGCGGTCACCGGAGTGTTGTTCGTCGCCTTCGTGACGGTGCACCTGTTCGGGAATCTCAAGGTGTATTCCGGGGCGGAAGCGTTCAACCATTACGCCCACTGGCTAAGGGAAGTGGGCTATCCACTACTGCCGAAAGAATCGGTGCTGTGGGCGTTACGACTAACCCTGGCTGTTTCCCTGATCTGTCACATCGGAGCCGGGGTCACGCTGTGGCTGCGGGGGCGTGCCGCCCGAGGCAAGCATCGACGTCGCCTGGCTGGATATCAGCCCCGAGCCGCAAGGTTCATGCTCCCTGGCGGCCTGCTCATCGCCGTGTTCTGCCTGGTACATCTCAGCGATTTGACCATCGGTGGGCCACTGGCCTCGGAATCATTCCGTCACCCCGATCCTGAGGTACATGCCTACGCCAACCTCGTAGCCAGCTTCTCCCGCCCGGCCATGGCCCTGTTCTATGCGCTGGTGATGGTGGTCATCGGATTCCATATTCAGCATGGTTGGCGCACTCTGCTGCAGGACTTCGGAGCCACTGGACAGCGGTTCCGGTTGGTGTGGACATTCATTGGGGGATTGATCGCGCTAGCGGTGGTGCTAGGTAATGCGACGATCCCATTGTTGGTGCTGGCGGGAGTGATCTCATGAGCCTGTTTAGTCGACGCCAATCTCGGGTCAGCGAATCGGCCCCACCGAGTGCAGCACACAACTTGGATGCTCGTGTCCCCGACGGTGACCCCAGCACCGCTTGGGAGCGTCGCAAGGCCGAGTATCGGCTCGTCAGCCCGGCAAACCGAAAGAAGTACACCGTCATCGTGGTCGGAACCGGGCTTGCCGGTTCGGGGGTCGCGGCCGCGCTCGGGGAGCTGGGCTACAAGGTGGAGTGCTTCACCTTCCACGACGCACCACGCCGAGCACACAGCGTCGCCGCTCAGGGCGGTATTAACGCAGCACGGGCAAGGAAGGTTGATGGCGATTCACTGACCCGATTCGTCACCGACACCATCAAAGGTGGCGATTTCCGGGCCCGTGAAGCAGATGTGTGGCGCCTGGCCCAAGAATCGGTCCGGGTCATCGATCACATGGCAGCCATCGGCGCCCCATTTGCCCGCGAATATGGCGGGCAGCTCGCCACCCGATCCTTCGGTGGGGTCCAGGTATCTCGCACCTACTACACCCGTGGTCAGACCGGCCAGCAACTGCAAATCGCTGGCGCCCAGGCGCTGCTACGGCAGGTGGCGCGAGGCACCGTCACCCTCCACACCCGCACCGAAATGTTGGATCTCATCGTGGCCGATGGCCGCGCCCAGGGGATCGTCACCCGAAACCTGATCACCGGCAAGATCGAGGCCCATGCCGCCCACGCGGTCGTGCTGGCCACCGGAGGCTATGGGTCGGTGTATTTCCACTCCACCCTCGCGATGAATTCCAACGCGACGGCCACCTGGCGGGCACACCGTCGAGGAGCACTATTCGCCAGTCCCAGCTTCATTCAATTCCATCCAACGGCCTTACCAGTCAGTTCCCAGTGGCAGTCGAAAACCACGTTGATGAGCGAATCGCTGCGCAACGATGGCAGGATTTGGGTTCCGGTGAAACCGGGCGACGAACGGGCCCCAGCCGAGATCCCTGAGGAGGAGCGCGACTACTACCTGGAACGTCGCTACCCGGCCTTTGGCAACCTCACCCCCCGCGACATCGCATCCCGGGCTGCCCGCGACGAGATAGAGGCAGGTCGAGGCGTCGGCCCGCTGAAGAACTCGGTTTACCTGGACTTCCGTGATGCCATCTCCCGGCTGGGTAAGCACGTCATCGAAGAGCGCTACGGGAATCTGTTCGAGATGTACACCGACGCCACCGGGGAGGACCCCTATGTGGTGCCAATGCGGATCGCACCAGGTGCCCATTTCACCATGGGTGGGCTGTGGAGCGATTTCGACCAGATGACCTCCGTGCCGGGATTGTTCGTCGGTGGAGAGGCCGGTAACAACTATCACGGTGCTAACCGGCTGGGAGCCAACTCGCTGCTCAGCGCCTGTGTTGATGGCTGGTTTACGCTGCCACTGAGCTTGCCGAACTATCTGGCAGGCTGCGCTGGGCAGCCGCTGATCCGGTTGGATGCCCCACAGGTGAAGTCGACCTTGGCTGATGTCAAGGCCCGCATCAAGGCACTGGTCACCAATAAGGGCAGCCATCGACCTATCTGGTTCCATCGGCGCCTCGGCGAAATCCTTTATTCCGGGTGTGGGGTGACCCGCACCAAGCAGGGGCTGCGTGATGCACGTCAGCAGCTACAGGATCTTCGGCAACAGTTCTGGCGTGAGGTACTGGTCTGTGGCACCGCGGATCGGATGAACCAAGAATTGGAGAAGGCAGGTCGGGTCGCCGACTTCCTGGAGCTCGGTGAACTCATGGTCACCGATGCCCTCGACCGTGAGGAATCCTGCGGGGCGCACTTCCGATTGGAACATGCGTTACCTGATGGGGAAGCTAAACGCGACGACGAGCGCTGGTGCAGCGTCTCGGCATGGGAGTTGACCCCGCTGGGGCAGCATCGTCGCAAAACCGAGAAGCTGAGTTTCAGCAGTGTCAAGATGCAGGTGAGGAACTACCGATGAGGGTCGAGTTAGAGATCTGGCGGCAAACCGATCCAGGTTCTGCCGGGAGTTTCGAGACACACGTGATCAGCGATGCCACTGAGGAGATGAGCCTGCTGGAACTGCTGGATCGACTCAACGATCAGCTGGTCGAGCAGGGCAAAGAACCCGTGGTCTTCGAATCGGATTGCCGCGAGGGGGTGTGTGGGGCATGCGGAGTGACCGTCAACGATGTGCCCCATGGCCCAGTGCCCAATACCCCGTCGTGTCGGCAACATCTGCGGGCCTTCGCTGGGATCAGCAAATTGCGGATCGAGCCGCTACGGTCAGCTGCATTCCCGGTCATCCGTGACCTGATGGTGGATCGTTCCGCCTTGGATCATGTGATTCAGGCCGGAGGGCATGTCGATGTGATGGCTGGCACCGCCCCGGATGCCGATGACTACCTCGTCGGCCATGATGTGGCGGAATTGGCCCTGGATTTCGCCGCCTGTATCGGGTGCGGGGCCTGTGTGGCCGCCTGCCCAAACGGTGCCGCTCACCTATTCGCAGGCGCGAAGCTGGCTCATCTGGCGTTGCTGCCCCACGGCAAACAGGAGCGGCTGCGTCGCTCCGGCCGGGTGGTTCAGGCCCTTGAAGAGGATTTCGGGCCATGCAGCAGCTACGGGGAATGCGCTCTGGTGTGCCCGGCAGGTATCCCGATGACCGCTGTCGCCGCAGTCCATCGGGAACGACTACGAAGCTTCTTTATTCGGGGCTGATCTGTCGGCGTACCGAATGAGCCCGCTGGTGGTGATCCCTGCCAGGGCTACCTCGTGGGATGGGCGACGGCGGAGCCGGCGAGAGTGTCGCTATCGCGTCGGATGAGGCGAGGCACGGCACTGGAGGCGGCTCGGCCCAACGAATTGAGGCGACACGGTAGTGGTACCGCGTCGCCTCAACTATGGTGTCTATGCCCCTCAGCTGGCTGTGTGGCCCGTTGGGTTTCGGGGTGCTCGCTGCCTCACGACCCATTCAAGCCAGAACCGTTACCCATCGGATAAGACCAAAGGGCTGAGGATCATTCAGAGGGGGTGACATTACCGGCCGGCCAGGTCTCCTTGATGAAGGACCGGACCTCCCCGGAGTGCAGCAACTCTTCCAGTTTTGCAACGCCGGGATTGGTGTTGTCGGTGCGCCACACCAGCATGTTGGCATAGGGATTGCCTGCTACCTTCTCCAACAGCAGCGCATCCTCGGATTTCAAACCGGCGGTAAGGATGAAGTTGCCATTGACAAAGGCCAGGTCAATCGCGGGATCGTTGATCTGCTGAACGATCAGCTCCGGCTGGTTTTCGACGAATTTGAACCCCCGGGGGTTCTGCTCGTCGGTCAGGGTCAGTGCTGCCGAGTCGTCGGTGATGTCATTGAGAAGACCAGCCTCTGCTAGCAGTTTCAGGCCACGTGCCTGATTCGATACGTCGTTGGTGATGGCGATCGTGGCGCCGTCGGGTAGCTCGGAAATGTCTTGATACTTCGACGAGAAGGCGCCAAAGGGTTCGATATGGACACCCTCACCTGGGGTGAATTCGAAGCCTTTTTCGGCGATCTGCTGCTCAAGATAGGGCAGGTGTTGGAAGAAGTTGACGTCGAGATCCCCGCTGGCAAGTGCCTCGTTCGGCAGCACATAGTCGGTGTATTCGACGATTTCTAATTCGATGCCGGCTTCAGCGGCCAAGTTCTCTGAAACAAATTCCAGAATCTGGGCGTGGGGGACTGGGCTGGCGCCAACCACGACCTTGGTCACACCATCATCCGTGGTTGCCGTCGTGCTCTGTACATCGGTGTTGCTGGCCGAGGGGCTGGATTCTTGTGCCGGAGTGCCACAAGCGCTCAGCATCATGCCGGTCGCCGTAATCGTGGCGAGAAGGGTGAGCGTTTTACGCATGAGGAAACCTCCTTAGCTTGGGGCCAGCGGGTTGCAGGCCAATGAAGTCTGGACCGAAGTCCATCTGGGTTAACACCACAGTTGCGGTGTTTGTTCCCGTGCCGGGGAGGAATTATCGATGGTCGACGGCCACAGCCAGCCAATCGCCGAGCGTCTGAATCAGTTGCACCAAGACCACTAGGATCACCACGGTCATCACCATGACATCGAATTGATAGCGCTGATAGCCGTAATTGTAGGCGAGCTGACCCAGCCCGCCGCCACCGACTAGCCCAGCCATCGCGGAATAGCCCACGACGGTGACCAGCATGGTAGTGGTCGAGGCAACCAGCGCGGGTAGGGCCTCGGGGATGAGCACCTTGGTGATGGATTGCAGCCGAGTGGAACCCATGGCGTGGGCGGCATCGAGTTTCCCGACGGCGACGTCGCGAAGGGCTGTCTCTACCAGACGCGCAAAGAACGGGATGGCTGCGATGGTCAACGAAAAAGATGCAGCAATCGGGCCGATGGAGGTGCCAAACACGACCTTGGCGGTTGGGATCAGGGCCACCATGAGGATCGCGAAGGGGATGGATCTGGTGAGGTTAATCACCAGACCGACCGGAAGGTTGATCAGCCTATTTTCTGCCATGCCACCGGGCGCGGTGGTGAACAGCACGACCCCCAGCGGCAGACCGAGCAGCACCGTGCAAACCCCCGTGATGACCAGCATCTGCATGGTGTCCACCAGCGCGGGAAACATCGCTTTTTGAATGGCTGGGTTGCTGAGCCAGGTTGTGAGCAGATTCATCGGGTGGCCTCCAAACCCGTGGTCAAGGCGGCGTCGGCGCCGATCTTGCGGAGCTGCTGGATCACCAGTGTCGGGTCGGTGCCAGGCGGCACCGCTAACCGTAGATGGGAGAAGGTGGTGCCGGCCAGATGTTCGATGCTGCCCCCAACGATGGCTAGCTCGGCACCAACCTCTTTGGAGACGTGGGCGACAACGGGACGTGAAGCCTTCTCCCCGTGGGATAGGACGTCGACCAGTACGGAGCCGTCGCTGGGCGGGTCGTGGGGTGGGATACCCAGCAGCGCCTCGGCCAGGCGACCCTCGAGACGGGTCACCACCTCGGTTAGAGGCCCGGACTCAACGATTCTTCCGGCATCCAGCAGTGAGACGGCATCGCAGATCCGTTTGATGACATGCATCTCGTGGGTGATCACTAATACAGACAGATTTTCCCGACCTGGCAGCCCAGCGATGAGATCCAAGATCTCGTCGGTAGTCCGTGGATCGAGGGCCGAGGTCGGTTCGTCGAATAGCAGCACATCGGGTTTAGTGGCCAGCGCTCGTGCAATGCCGACTCGCTGCCTCATCCCTCCGGAGAGCTGTGCTGGATAGGCGTGCGCGGAATCACTGAGCCCTACCTGCTTGAGCAGCTTCCTCGCGGTTTCGCGACGTTGCTGGGCGTTTACCTTCGCGATCTCCAAGGGATAAGCGACGTTGTCGAGGATGGTTCGTGAGTCGAACAGATTGGCTTGCTGAAATACCAAGCCGATCCGACGTCGGGCCTCACGCAGCGCCTGGGACCGGGCCGCAACCAGATCGGTGCCTTTGATGACGATTTTCCCGGAGGTTGGGCGATCCAACATCGCCAGGCAGCGCACCAGCGTCGATTTGCCTGCCCCGGAATGGCCGATGATGCCGTGGATGGTCCCCTCCGGAACCGTCAGCGACACCCCGTTGAGGGCGCGGACATTCCGGGTTCCTTGGGTGTAGACCTTCGTCAGGTTAGTAACCGTAATCATGGTGGACCTCATTCAATCAGGCCAAACCCGGCAGACCGAATCGCGGAACCTGCTTTTCAGCGGTTCTTGGCCTATCAGCCAGCGATATCCCGGGATGAATCGCAAAAAAGCAGGCTGGGCCGGGGCAGGTCGGGTCGGGGCCGGGCAGGTCGGGCCGGGTCGGGGACTGCGCCTGCTTTTCTGCGATTCATCGGGCCGAAACTTGGGCTGAAGGGCGAAGAACCGCTGAAAAGCAGGTGAGAAGATGGATTACCCTTGACGGCGATGGTGAGTGTGCGTGCGGAAGCCGCCTATCGGCGGGCAGTAGCTACCTTTAGCAACCCAACTCTGGCGTTGCTGCATGGCCGCTACGCCCCTTTCGTGGTGGCATGCCTGTCCACGATTTTCACTGCGGACCGGTCGACAGTCAGCGTCGCGGATGCCCATGTTGAGATCCAGGACATGCTGGATCAACTCCGCGACCTCGGCTATGGCGACGAGGATCCGGGGCTGCCTGTCGGATCGGGACGAGAGATTTGTCGGCAATGGGCGCGTGGCGGCTGGTTGATGTCCCAAATGGAGGATGACACCGAGGTTTATCGGCTTTCAGCGCAGGCAGTTGAAGCCCTGGAGATCGCGGGCCGTTCGGGTGGCGGTCGGGCGTTGGTGTCTCGATCCCGGGTGCGTACCCTGCTGGATTCAGTTGATCACTTGGTCAGCAGCACCGAAACCGACCCGACGAAGCGCCGCGCCGCCCTCGAGGCACAACTCCAAGAGGTGCAGGAGCAAATCGCACGGCTCGAACTGGGTGAGGTTGATGTCCTCGACGATGATCAGCTCCTTGAAGAGGCCCACAATGTCCTCCACCTGTCCCGGGAACTCCCCGCTGACTTCGCCCGAGTCGCTGAATCCATCAAGGACATGCAACGACACGTCGTCACCGAGCTGCGTCGCGACGAACGTCCCGCCGGTGAGGTGTTGCGGGAATACCTCCATCGCGGCCAGCACATCATGGACTCCACCCCCGAAGGTCGCGCCTTTGCCGGGGCATTGAAACTCATCGGGGAGCCTGAACACATTGAGGCACTCACCAGTCAACTACGCAGCCTGATCGATCATCCCTTCGCCAGGCGGATGCACCCCGACCAGCGAGCCGAACTCAATGCCATCGCCAAGCGCGTGGAACAGGGAGTCCAGGAGGTACTCACCGCCCAGCGTCGCGCCTCCCATGTCATCACCGCTCAGGTGCGTACCCACGACCCGGTGCGCGACCGCGAAGTTGATGAGTTGTTGCGTCAAGCGATGGCCGCGATGCAGGCCTGGGTGCCGCAGACCCGAACGAGCGACAAGGTGGAACCACTACGGCATATGCCGACCGCAGCCATCGGGCATTTGCGTCAGTCGCTGAGCGATCCGCGACCCCCAAGCAGCCCTGAGCCGCTACGCCAAGCCGACGACGTCGAGTTCCTCGACGGGGATACCCGCGCCTGGGGCGGCCCCCATTACCGTGAGCTTGAGGAACATCTCGAAGCCCTCGGCCTCGACGAATTTGATCTGCGAGAAGCTTTTGAGCAGATTCGCGGCCAGGCGCGCCGCCCCGTCGATCTTCTTGGCTTGCTGGAGATCGCCCACCGCAATGGCATGACAGAACACCCCACGATCTCCATCGTTCAAGCGGAACGGCCCGACGGGTCCGTACGTAGCTTTGCTTTTGAGGCGGTCACCGCAAAGGCCCGCAAGGAGGACATATGACCGATGAGCCATTCATCACTCCCGTGGCCATGGAGGCAGACCCGGAGGGCTGTTTCGCAGGGGATCGTGGGGTGCTGGAGCCTGCGGTCAGGCGCCTGTTGGTGCGGCTGTTGACTCGCCGATTCTTGTTGGCCGAACGCAACAAGGAGGAGTGGGCGGTGCTGCTGGACAACCAGCAGGTCATCGAGTCGCGGCTCCACGATCTATTCGTCCGGCTCGTCGTCGATGTGGATCGGGGTGTGGCCTACAAGCAGCAGGTGAGGATCGACGAGGTCGATGTGCCCATACTGCTCCGCGACGATCCTTACAGCCGTGCCGAAACCCTGGTGCTGATCTATCTGCGCATCATCTATCAGCGCGAGTCGGTGGCCGGTGAATCCTCGGCGCGTGTCGACGTCGAAGATGTGGAACAACATGTACTCAGCTATTTCGTGGAATCCGACGGTGCGATCGCGCGTCGGCAACGCGAAATCCGCAAAGCCTTGGATCGTCTCACCAAGGAGGGCCTGCTCGACGAGGAATCCGAGGGGCGTTACCGCATCTCTCCGCTGGTGGAGATCGTGCTCAGCGCGGAGCGACTGCAGGAATTGACTCAGTGGCTGTCTAATCAAGGGCGCGCCGAGGACGACGAAGAGTCAGCTGATGATGGGGAGGAAGAGCTATGACCATGCTGGATACCCTGTTTGGGCTGATCCCAGCCGCTTCCCGGGGCCAGCAGTGGCTGGCCGATGAGCTGCAATTGATCAATTGGGGTGGCTACGACGGCGCCCATCGGCTGCGGTTCGCACCCTCCGCCACGCTGCTGTGCGGTGGTTCAGGGTCAGGCAAATCCACCCTCATGGACGCCTATATCGCCTTGATGATGCCCCACACCACCCCCTTCAACGGTGCCTCCAATGGTGGGGTCACGGGACGGGCGCGTGGCGGCGAGCAACGCAACATCATTTCCTATGGGCGCGGCAAACTCGACGAGTCCCGTGGCGAAACCGGAACCGAGGTTCGGGTGCTGCGTGGCGGTGGCAGCGACACCTGGACCGCCATCGCGATGACCTGGGAGAACCACGACGGTAGCTATTTCACCGCCGTGCGGGCCTGGTACATCCCAGCAACCGCACGCACCCTCGATGAGGTGGTGAAGGTCCGTGGCGTGGTCAACGACAGATTCCGGCTTGAGGATCTGGAGGCAGCTGCCGGGCAGCGCTTGGTGGATTCCGCGGTGCGTGCTGCCGGAATTGAAACCATGCCCACCGATCGGGAGTTCACCGCCAGGCTGTTCTCGGTGCTGGGTATCGGTGCTGCAGGTGCCGGTGCGAAGGCATTGAGCCTGCTGGCCCGGATCCAGGCGGGACAGCAGATCACCACCGTCGATGAGCTGTACAAGCGGATGGTGCTGGAAGAACCCGAAACGATGGCTGCTGCCGATGCAGTGGTCAGTCACTTCGATGAACTGGAATCCACCAGGCAGCGGATGCTCAACGCGCAGCGTCAGGTGCGGATGCTGACCCCGATTAGGGGGATTCAAACCAAGGCAGCTGAGGCGGAGCAGCAGTTGCGGCTTATCGACGAGGTGGGAAGCCCAAGCCAGCCCGACTCCTTGGCCAGTGTGTGGGTGAGCACCCGGCGGTTGGATCTGCTGCATACAGCCGAATCGGAGCTTAAGGTCATCACCCATGATCTCGATGCGCAACGACGAGACTTAGAAGCGGCGTGTCAGGCGGCTGAGGCACAACGAGATGCCCTGCAAGAGGTGCTGCGTAGTTCCGGTGGGGATCGGCTGGAAACCGCTGATCGGGAACTCAAACGCATCGGCGGCCGTTTGGTGGAGGTGCGTCGCGCCCGGGAACGTTTTGCCGCGAGAATCGCGTCTTTAGGGGAAACGCCAAGCACTGAGGCTGAGTTCAAATCCTTGGCAGCACAAGCTCAGACGGCATTGGCCGATCCACACGCTACAGGGACTGCCCGAGACCACTATTTCGCAGCCAAAAAAGCCGTTGAGCAGGTGAAGCAGCGTTACGACGAGGTGCTGGCTGAGCAGCGTAGTGCTAAAGAGCGGCGAGGCAGTATCCCCGAGGATCTGCATCACCTACGGGTCGCCCTAGCTCAGGCAGCAGGGATGAGCCCGCAGGAGGTGCCCTTTGTTGGAGAACTGGTTGAGGTGGCGACCCCCTTTGAACCCTGGCGAGAGGCCTTCAATCTAGCCTTGGGGGGTTTCGCCACCACACTGCTCATCGACGAGGGGCGGTTGGCTCAATTCCGCACCGCCATCAATAGCCTGCGACTGCCGAAACGGTTGCGTTTCGAGGGTGCCACTTTGGGAATCCCTGAGCGGCGAGGGCTGGATGATCGACGCCTGCCAGGTCGGCTGGACTACACCGACTCGCCGTTTATCGGCTGGCTGCAGGAGCGTCTCGAAGCCCAGTTTGATTTCGTCTGTGTCGATGGTCCTGAGCAGCTGTCCCAACACCGCAAAGCCCTGACCATTACCGGGCAGCTGTCCCATGGCAGCCGAGGTGCTCATGGCGGACATGGGACCCGCAATGTGTTGGGTTTCAGTAATCACCGTCGGCTGACGGAATTAGCGGCAGAGGCTGAAGCTTTGCAGCATCAACTGGGAGTGGCCCACCAGCGGCTCAGGCAGGCTGAGAAGGATCTCGACAGTTTGGAGGCTCGACGACGGGCCTACGAACGGATGGTGGAGTGGAGTTGGCAGGATATTGATGTCGATAGTGTGGCCAAGGAACAAACGCATTGGCAGCGTATCGTCGATGAGGTTACCGAGGGGAACCCGAAAATCGCGGAGCTAAAACAGCAGATCGCCCGCTTCAAGGCTGAGGCCGATAAAGCACACGAGAACATTGGCCGGGTTAAAGGAAAGCAGGAACGCGCCGCTGAGCGGTGGGCTGAGGTGACTGATGCCGTTGACGACTCCCAGCGGATCGTGGATGCCGCCGAGGATGCGGGGATCGTCCTCGAAGCAGCTCAGGAGAGTTATCTGATGGCCCGTTTCGGGCAGATGATGGGACGTGAGGACCTGCCAGCCGCGAAACGACTTGAGCATCTCGAGGCCACCCTCGCTGGGGCTGAGCAGCGGCTGGTTGAGGATCGGGAATCGGCGTTGACCACCCTGGAGGAGCAACACGAGCTGCTGCGTCGCACTTTGGAGCAGTTCCTCGAAGCTTGGCCTAACCCCAATCTGCGCGCCGATCCTGAAAGCTCCATCCAGGACTTTGAACGGATCCTCGCAGATCTGGAAACCAGCGGCTTGCATGAACTGGAGGCCGAGTGGAAACAGAGCCTGCTGAAGCTTTCCGGAAATGACCTGACCAGCCTCGATTCGACGCTGGGCCGTAGCCTGCGGGAGATCCAGGAGCGGATCGAGCCGATCAACCAGATCATGTCGGATCTGCCCTTCTACGATGACGACCACAGACTGCAGATCGCGACCCGGGAGAACCAGTCGGAGGTGCGTCGCCGGTTCCGCAAGGAGTTGCGGGAGGTGCGGGCACTGGTGGATCAGGCGGACAGCGACGAGTCGCGGCAGCAGGCCTACGACCGGATGAGTCGACTAATTGCGCGGATACGTCGCAGCGCCCCCGATTTCGCAGAGTTGATCGATGTGCGCAACCACGTGCGGGTCAGTGCCGAAAAGGTGAAGGCAGAGACCAAGGAACATGTCTCGCTTTATGACCATATTGGGGAGAAATCCGGTGGGGAATCGCAGGAATTGATTGCCTTCATCGTCGGTGCAGCATTGCGTTATCAGCTGGGGGATGCCGACGCAGAGCGTCCCCGCTATGCACCGGTGTTTCTCGATGAGGCCCTCATTAAGGCTGATGCCCATTTCACCAAGCGCGCGATTGGTGCCTGGCGGGGGCTGGGATTCCAGCTGATCATCGGTGCCCCCAATGACAAATACAGCGCGATTGAACCGCATGTCGAGGTGGAATACGACATTCTCAAGGACACCCACGGCAGGTCCTGGGCGAAACCGAAGGTTGGGTTGGCCCAATGAGCCCCAGGCTGTTGCACCCCCAGGAGGCAGCAGCTGCTCTGATCAGCCAACTGGATAGATCATGGGCGGAGCTGATCATCGCAGAGATAGACGGGGAGAAACCCGTCATGAGTGTGGGATTGCGGCCTGGGGTCAACAACGGGACCGATATTGAGGCTGTGGGACGTACCGCTTGGACTGACTGGAAAATCGCGTGGCGTGATGCCCCTTTCGACGATCTGCCGGATGTCGAGTTCATCACCGCTGGGATCAGCGACGTCGGTGTCAGGACTCAGTCACCAAAGTCGTTGCGGATCGCCGGGGTAGCGGCAGCTGAGGCGGTGATTACCCGGCTGGGTGGTGATCTATCCCAGCTGGGGCTGGCGCGTCAGCGTCGCGTGGCCAAACAGCTAGCGGCAGCGAATGTGCCGTTGACTTCGAAGGCACTCAAGGCTGCGTGCCGGGTGAGCGACGAGGACCTGACAGTGACGATCTCCGCCCTCGAATGGCTGCGGGCCCATCCCGATCTCAGCCAGTACACCGAGCGGCAACTACCAACCCCGCGGGTGCACACCAAGTGGTGGCGCACCCACCAGGGACTGATCCGTGTCCTGTCAGGGAGGGATCCGCTGGCCGAAACCAAGCCGCGGCTGGCGGTGGTACACCTGACCTACCTCGATCCGGCCTATCTCGCTACTGGGGGACGTCATCACGACGCTTGGACCACCGGCGATGGACATCAATTGGCCTATCAGCCAGCCGTGGTGTTGGTGGTGGAGAACCGCGACTCACGGCTGTGGTTTCCCCCAGTACCGGGCGCGATCGTCGTCGAGGGTGGTGGCAAAGCAGCAGCGAGTTTGCTCCAAGACATTCCCTGGGTGAACCAGGCCCGACGGCTGCTCTATTGGGGAGATATCGACGCTGATGGCTATGCCATCTTGAATCATCTGCGGTCCCAGCTGACACCGAAGCCCGTGACCTCGATCCTCATGGGCGAAGCGGCTTACCAAAGCTATAAACATCTTGGTGTTGATCGAGACCACAAGGGCCGACTCATCCCCGTAGCGACTGCGACCCTGTCGCGGTTGACCCCCACCGAGGCAGCCGGATATGCCGCGGTCAACAGTGGGGGAGAGGTGCGACGCATCGAGCAAGAACGGATCCCCACCACCGAGGCGCGTGACGCCCTACAGCAGGCCCTCGACGATACCGAGATCGGACCCTGAGCCGGTGGCTAGCGCCAGGGGCAGAACCGGTAGCGCAGCCATGGGCCTCGATGCGCTGGTTGGGACCAGGAAGAATTAGCGCTCAAGGGTGAGCTGCCAGGCGCCCTCCACCAGAATGGGACGGAAACCCAAGGCCTCATTGACGGCCAGCATGTGACGGTTCTCCTCAGCATTCCAGGTAATGATGCTTGCGCCAGCGGAGAGGCTGTGACGCAACTGGATAAGGTTCGCAGCCTTGACCAGCATCCCCAGCCGATGTCCCCGATGCTCTGGCAACACGATGGTGTCTCCCTGATCCACAAAGGCTTGC
>JBHAEB010000200.1:0-15222 GCA_041855345.1 Arachnia sp.
ACCGCTGTCGTTGGCGATGATTTTTCGATGCTTCATGAAGTGACCCTTGGTGGCTCAGGTAAGGAAGGTGGCGACCGGCATCCGAAGGTAGGTCGCGGTGTGATGATCGGGGCGGGTGCGAAGGTCTTGGGCAATATCACTGTTGGTGAAGGTGCAAAGATCGGTGCCGGTTCAGTGGTGTTGAAGGATGTGCCGCCGCACACCACCGTGGCTGGGGTTCCTGCCAAGGTTGTGAGCGTCCCAGCGGCTGCCCTGCCGGCGCTGGATATGGACCAATGTCTCAACATGCCTTCGCCAGCTGAGGCTCGCTGATCGGGGGTCTAGGCTGCACCCATTCCAGCGCAAGGGCATGAGCCCTTGCCTCAACGACCCGCTCCGCCACACTGCGAAGAATCCCATAGGCCAAACCAATAACCTCCTTCCTGACGAGCCCTGTTGCGGCGACCCTGAGAAACCAGCGAGCATTTGCCTCTGGATTGGGTACGACCCGAGTAGTACCGTGGTGGTATGAGTCAGGTGAAGCTGAGCGTGAGTCTGTCCCCAGCTGATGTTGAGGCGCTCGATAGATACGCCCGCTCAGCCGGATTGAGGTCCCGCTCGGCGGCGATCCACCAGGCGATCAAGATGTTGGCAGACCCCGAGCTGGACGACGCCTACACAGCGGCGTGGCAGGAGTGGGTGGACTCGGGCGATGCCGACGCCTGGGCGGTGACCTTCGCCGACGGGGTGGGCTAATGCTGCGCGGCGAGATCCGGCTGGTCGATCTGGAACCCGCGAAGACCGGCGAAGCCAACAAGCGTCGTCCAGCCGTCATCGTTAGCAACAACCATGCCAACGCCACCGCAGCGCGGCTGGGTCGAGGTGTCGTCACGATCGTTCCCATCACCAGCAACACCGACCGCGTCTTCCCGTTTCAGGTATTGCTCCCCGCTGACGAGGTCGGCATTCGACTGGACTCGAAGGCTCAGGCCGAGCAGGTTCGCGCGGTATCCGTTGAGCGAATAGGTCCGGTGCTCGGGCGCCTACCCGTACGTTTGATGGCTGCACTCGACGACGCACTCCGGCTGCACCTTCAACTTTGATGGCACGTCTAATTTCCGAACAACCTAGGATGAAAGGAATTTCCCCTTGGGGCCGCCAATTGCTGGTATGGCGTTCAGACCTACTTATATGAAGTGCCTGATGTTTCTTTCCTAATCCATTCATTCGAGTATTGAACAGCCCTGGGTTTGGCTCTGATCTGTTGTTGAGAGGATAGGATCATGCCAAGGAA
This sequence comes from Arachnia sp., assembly GCA_041855345.1. Classification (GTDB taxonomy): domain Bacteria; phylum Actinomycetota; class Actinomycetes; order Propionibacteriales; family Propionibacteriaceae; genus Arachnia. The sequence goes on from JBHAEB010000200.1 coordinate 1,274, forward strand.
GTATCGGAAGGGCTCCGTGCCCGGGTGGCATGGCTGGTGAGCGACCGCATCGGGCGGAGGATCTCGCCGCGAAGGGACCAAGCCTTCCAGCCCTGACCCGCGAGTACCTCCCCAAAGGCGAACGCATCGCCTGCCACCAGCCATGCCAGACCGCGATCGCCGAGGCGCACGGGGGAATGTCCCACAAAGCATCCGACTTCCTCACCCCGCGAATCCTGCGAACCACTCCTCCTCGGACGCACCCCCCGTCCGTGGGGGTGGGGGCTAGTGGTTATTGGTCGGGGTTGGGGATGTTGACGGTGTGGAGTTCCTTGACGTTGAAGGTGGCGGTTTGGGAGAGGTTGAGGGTGAGTGTTCCGGTTTTCCCGATCCCGGTCCAGGTGATGTGCCAGCGACTGGTGGCGGTCACGGGGTATTGGCCGGGTTGGGTGTAGATGTGTTCGCAGTCGGGGGACTTATCGTTGCGGTTTTGGGTGCGTTTGCGGAAGGGGGTGCCTTCGTCACAGGTGATGGTGGTGCCATCTCCCATGTTCCAGTCGATGGCGGTGACTTTGGCAGTGATGGAAACGGTGTAGCCAGCTTGGGTGATGCTGTCGGTGATGGGTCCTACGGTGGTGGGGCCGGGGTCTTTGGCCCAGAGCCAGGTGTGCCAGCCGACGAGGGTGTAGCCTTCGGGTTTTTCTTCCATGGTGTAGGGGAAGGTGCCGATGTCGATGGCTTGGAAGTTGATCTGGGCGATCAGTTGTTGTGCCAGTTGCTCGGGGTCCGGGGGTTCGGCGTCTGGCGCCCAGAACAGGTAGTTGATGTTGCCTTGTCGGCAGCTGTAGATGGCGCCGTCTTGGCGTCCTGCCCAGATGGGATCGGTTAGGGGCGGCTGGGGTTCGACTTTGAGGACGTAGCAAAGTCGGTCTGGGTGCCAGGCGCCGCCATCAACGACACACGGGATTTCGATGTCGTCGCGGTAGCATCGGTTGTCACCGGTCCCTGGTGCAGGGGAAGGAGTGCTCCCGGGGCCCCCGCCAAGGTCGATGTAAACAAGACATTTTCCGTCCAGTCCCCATTGGCTACAATAACCATCACTTTGGGCTGGCTGAGGTATTGACAGCGCTGTCCATGCGGCGAGCGCTAGCAGGGTCCAACTGATTCTGCTTAGCATGGTTTCCCGGGGGTATTGACGAAGTTTCGGATGACCCAGTGGTCGCGAGCCGTTTCCTTGAACACGTCAACCTCCCAATGGATATGACGCGGGCGGTCCGGGTCCAGAACTGACTGCCCGGATTCGGAGTCGATGAGGTCGGTGGAGCTGGCATCCGTACAAAGGGAAACAGCTACGGCAGTTCCGGTTTCTTCTGTTTCGGGAAGTGCTGCCCCAGTGATATGGGCAATCAAGTTTCCGGTGGCTACTTGATTTGCATTTCGAACGTCTGCGACGTTGGTCATGACTGTTGCTTGCACGGGCATGATCATGATGGCGGCAAGTTGATCGACGGACGAGTCAGACTCTGATCGTGCCTGCTCCCAGAGCCTCACCCATTCGAGGACGGTTTCGGCTGCGGCTTGTTGGTCGGGGTTAAAGGTTTCTGTGGGCTGTGGTGTCGGTGGTGCCGTGGTGGTGGAGGTGGGGGCTGGGAGGGTGTAGGGGGCTTGGGTGTTAGTGGGGGAGGGGGTGGGTGTTGGTGCTGCCGGGGTGGTGCAGCTGGTGGCTAGGAGCAAGGTGAGGATGGCGGCTGTGGTGTGGTGCCTCCAGGTGGTATTCGGCATGTTGACACCTCCGTTGGTGCTCGTACTGTGCCGTCCGGCTGGATCGGGTGGTGGGGTCAATCTAGCCGCTGAAGGGGGCATGAGGAGGAGGAATTCACCAATAAATTCTGGAGGCTGCTGAGCTGCCATCCGGGGATGGCTTGTGGAGCTTCGATGTCACCTTCGAGCAGCTGGTCGATGTCACCCCGGGACTTCGAGACAAGGTGGCTGTCGGGCCGCAGCCGGGTGCACCAGTGATCACCCAGTTGGGTGAACTTCTCAAGAAGAAAGGCCCCCCAACATTCCCAGCTCGACAACCGAGAAAGGTGGCATCTGGCTAGCTCGAGACGGCTGGCTGCTGTCCGCGAGTCGCGGTTGGCGTGTACTAAATACGGACCGGAGCCTGGCCTTCGCCTGGTTCACCCCAGGCGTTGAGGCGAAGGTAGGCGAGTGAGTGGATGTGGTCGTGACGGAGATCATCCCGCAACGCAGCGTGCCTGTATGCGATCCGGCGCTACACCTATCGGATGGTCGCTGGCCTGAGATTTTCACTGTTGACCCATTGACCCCGTGGCTTATGCGCCTGCCCAGCAGGGAGTTCACGGGAGCTCCAACAGCGCCGGAACGGATGCGAACTCAGCTATGGATCCACAACCACTGGAGCCGCACAGCCAGGACCTGTTCGCACCAAGGCGGGCACCTTGAGATCGGCTAATGAGTCAACCTCGCTAGGCCAACGATGGACGAACGGGATTGGTGCCGGAGGATCCCCCTTCGGCAAGGGGGATGACGTGATCGATCACAGGCCAACGATGGGCGAACGGGATTGGTACCAGAAGGGCTTCCCTCAGGATAGGGCATTCGGGATCCGCGATCTTCGGCGCACACCCTGGTGGCCCCACCGGGCTATCGATGCTCATCAACCAGCAGGCAGCTCACCCTGAACTGCCCGTCGCGACGAGATCGCGGCGAAGGCCGAGGCTGCGGCAGTGCACAGAGCAACCCAGCCCATCGAAGAAACCGAGTTGGAACTACTCCGGGTCGATGATCTCGCAGATGACGTCGCCGGCGCTGAGTGACTGACCAGCCGCAACACTGAGCTTGGTGACCTGACCGGGGCGGTGGGCATGGAGGGGCTGTTCCATCTTCATCGCTTCGATTACCGCGACCACCTGGCCTTCTTCGACAACCTCACCTTCGAGCACCGAAACCTTGACGATGGTTCCTTGCATCGGGCAAATCAACCCATTCCCGGAGGGAGCCTGCACCTTGGCGCCGCCCCGATCCCGTTTGGTTGGTTTCTTCGGCGTCTTGCCGCTGACCGCAGGACGAGTCCCGAAACCTGCCGGGAGCTTCACCTCCATTCGGCGACCGTTAACCTCCACCGCGATGACCTCAGGCTCGCCCGCATCCTCCTGCTCTCCCAAGACCCCGGTGTATGCCGGAATATCGCCGCTAAATTCCGTCTCGATCCACCGAGTGTGGACGTTGAATGCGCCATCATCAGCGACGAAATCAGGATCCGCTAGCACCGCCTGGTGGAAGGGCACCACAGTGGGCATGCCTTCGATCTCCAACTCCCGCAACGCCCGACGCGCCCGAGCCAATGCCTGGCTACGATCCGCCCCAGTGATGATCACCTTGGCTACCAAGGAGTCGAAAGCCCCCGGCACCGTCATCCCAGCGTGATAACCCTCATCGACGCGAATCCCCGGCCCCGCAGGAGGACGCCATTTCACCAAGGTTCCTGGCGCTGGCATGAAACCGCGACCCGCGTCTTCAGCGTTAATCCGCAACTCAATGCTGTGTCCGCGAATCTCTGGGTCATCGAAGCCCAACTCCTCACCCTCAGCGATCCGGAACATTTCCCGCACCAAATCGAGCCCCGTGACCTCCTCAGAGACCGGATGCTCCACCTGCAACCGGGTATTGACTTCTAAGAATGAGATGGTGCCGTCGACGCCCACCAGAAACTCACACGTACCGGCACCCACATACCCAGCCTCCTTGAGGATGGCCTTCGACGAGGAATACAGCAACTCTTCCTGCTCCCGAGTCAGGAACGGAGCAGGTGCCTCTTCCACCAGTTTTTGGTGGCGGCGTTGCAATGAACAGTCGCGCGTCGACACCACCACGATGTTGCCGTGCTGATCTGCCAGGCACTGGGTCTCCACATGACGCGGCTTATCCAGATAGCGCTCGACGAAGCACTCGCCCCGACCAAAGGCTGTCACTGCCTCCCGGGTTGCCGACTCAAACAGATCCGGAATCTCCGCCAGGCTTCGAGCCACCTTCAACCCGCGACCGCCGCCCCCGAATGCTGCCTTGATCGCCACCGGCAACCCATGCTGTTGCGCGAATCGCACCACCTCGTCGGCATCCGCGACCGGATCTGCGGTGCCGGGTACCTGTGGGGCTCCGACCCGCTGGGCGATATGCCGGGCCTTGACCTTATCGCCCAGGTTCTCGATGGCCTGAGCTGGCGGACCGATCCAGCGAAGTCCAGCGGCGACGACGGCACGCGCGAAGTCTGCATTCTCGGCTAGGAATCCGTACCCCGGATGTACCGCGTCGGCACCCGCCCGGTCGGCAATATCGAGCAACTTGCCGACATTGAGATAGGTATCGGCGGGGGTGGCTCCACTCAACGCGAAAGCCTCATCTGCCAGCCGCACAAACAGTGAATCAGCATCCGAATCCGCGTACACCGCGACCGACGAAATCCCCGCATCGCGTGCCGCTCGGATGATCCTCACAGCAATCTCGCCACGGTTAGCTATCAAGACCTTGGTGATGGCGTCGTTGCGCACCGGTTGCCTCCTCCAATTGAGTCCTGGGCCGGAGTCTACTGGCAACGGTCTTCGTCGTGGGAGGATTACGCAACACCGCCCGTCGCCGCTTACGGATTCCCCGCGACAACGCCCCTAAGCTGGGGACATGCCAACGCCTGCATTCATCACCGAGCTGCGATCCCATATCGGTCATGCCCCACTGTGGCTGTCCGGGGCCTCCTTGATCATCCTTCGCGATGGCGAGATCGGCAAGGAAGTACTGCTGTTTCGTCGCTCTGACAATGGTGACTGGGGTGGCATCGCTGGAATCGTTGAACCGGGGGAGAACCCAGCAACCACGGTGGTTCGTGAAGCCATGGAGGAGGGCTGCATCACCGTTGAGGTCGAACGGATGCTTTGGGTGGATGTGATGGAGACCATCACCTATGTCAATGGGGACCAATGCCAGTTCCTCGATCACGGTTTCCTCGGTCGCATCATCGGTGGAGAACCAGCCATAGGCGACGGCGAGGCCTGCGATTTTGGCTGGTTCCCTGTCGACCAGCTGCCGAGCCCCCGCCAGAAACGCCTCGACGCCCAAGTCGCGGTCTGCCTAGCCAACCCGGCTGACGTTGTGCTGGATCTCAGCTCATGGTGAGTTCCACGTTTGCACGTCGTGTGGCTGCTCTAGCCGCCGCCATCACCCTCGCCGCCACCGGATGCACCACACCACCACCGGTCATCCCCAGCGAACCGGCCGCCAGCTCCACCCGCAGCGCCCCCAGCGACGCCGTTTCCCTAGCCGAACTTGGATTCAGCCATGGACCTGCAGAGCTGTGGCTGCCCCGATCGATCACCATCACCCAACGCGTTGACCTCGCCACCAATGTGACTTTGGTGGTGATTTCACCCAGCGGCCCGGAACTAGCACAGTGGCTACGCGAAATCCTGCCCGCCGCTGGATTTACCATCACAGCAGACGGGCAGGATTCTTTACTTTTTGAACGCGATCACTGGCAAGGGGCATTTACCACTACAGATGATGACCTGTCGGCATTGAGTCTGCGCTCGGATCGCGAATAGTTCACTTGCTGGGGGCCTTAGTGATCTTCGTGGTGGCCGGGGCCTCCGCCACTGGTTCCTCACCCAGATCCGAGTTGATCATCGTCAGTGCGCTACCACCCAAGGTCGACAGCATCTGCCTGACATTGGCCAACTGCTCGGTGATCGAGTCGCGACGTGCAGCCAAAGCGCTGAGTTCGCGCTCCGAATCCCGCTTGACCCGTTCAGCAGCCAACCTGGCGTTCTCCAACCGGTTCTTTGCTTCAGCAGCGGCACGTTCCCGCTCGGCCCGGGCCTCGGCCTGGGCCTCCTCCAGCACCCGAACTGCTTCACTTTGAGCCTCGGTGAGTTTGTCGTTTGCGACAGCCAATGCCCGCTCATGAGTGGCCATCTGGGTGGCGAACTCGGCGGTCGCGCGATCACGACGCTCAGCCAAGGTGTTCTCGAACTCCGCGGCGGCAGCGTGAGCGGCAGCGCGTTGCTGCTCAAAGACTGCTTCAGCTTCACGACGCCGAGCCGAGGCCTCGCGATCGGCATGATCCAGCAACTCGTCGGCCTCTCGGCGGGCCTGCTCGACGATACGCGCGGCATCGGCCTCAGCCTTCGACTGAGTTTCGGTGACATAGTTGTCAGCCGCTGCCCGTGCGCTGTCGACCTCGCGAGCCACCTGCGTTTGCATTGCCTCGGCATCCTCGGCGGCACGTTTCCGCAAATCGTCGGCTTCCTGCTGGGCGAGGTTGAGCATCTTCGCGATCCGATCTCCCAACTGGGTGAAATCGGTGGTTGCTCCCGCCTGAGTGGCTGCTGCCTGGGCCTCAGCCGCCTCACTGCGAGCCTTCGCCAAAAGCTGCTGCAGCTCGGAAACCTGCTCTTGCAGCCCAGCCTGAGCGGTTTGCGCAGTCTCCAGAGCCTGGTTCAGCTTATTGATTTCTACCGTCTGTGCGGCCTGTTCCTGTAGCGCCACAGCATGCGTTTGCCGCATGCGGTGAAGCACAGAATCAACCTGCGCCGGGTCATATCCACGTCGCACCGTTGCGAAGCTGTCGTCAGTCATCGGTCTCCTAATTCCTCGTCACCGGGGACAGCGAGCGCCTCGATGACCCCGGACAATTTACCCAGCTGAGCAGTGATCTCAGCGCGGCGCTTGGTCAGCATATCCACCTCGGCTCGGGCCTCTTCCAGCCGCCTCCGGGCATCGGCGCGAACCTGGTCAGCCTCGGCCCGGGTCCGGGCCACTTCAGCGATGGCCTCCTCCCGTTCCTGGCGTTGTTTGGCGTAGTGATCGACGTAAAGCTGCTCTAACTCTGTGGTGGCTTGGTCACGCAGCACCCGCGCCTCTTCGCGGGCAGCCGACAGCAACTGCTCGGCTCGATCGGTGAGCTCCTTGGCTTCGTCAGCGGCGGCGCGTCGACGGGACTCGCTCTCCATCTCGGCTGCCTGCCGGGTACGTGCCGCATCCTCTTCCGCAGCGGTCAACAGACTGGCCACCTTGTCGTTGGCTTCCCGCACCGCAGCGACTGCAGCCGCCTCAGCGACTGAGATCTCGTGGCGACGGGTGACACTGAAGGTTTCCAACTCGGTGCGCTGATCCTCCATCCAGGTGTTGAGTTCGGTTTCCGCCTCCCGGCGACGAGCCTCAAGCTCGGCCTCCACGGAATCGCGCATCTCCTTCATCGTCGCCTGGGCCCATGCCAACTGGGAGCTGGCCTCAGTCAACACCTGCTGGGCCTGGCGTTGTGCATCGTTGAGGAGATCGACTCGTTGTTGCTCGGCGGTAGCCAGCCGATCCTCTACCTGCTTGACCACCTCATCGCGCCAGGATTCGGTGGCATTTCGCAGCCGATCAGCCTCCTGGCGGGCCGCATCAACGATCCGTTGGGCTTCGGTGTTTGCCTGTGCTAGCTGCTCCTCGACGGTGACGCGAGCCTCTTCCTGCCGATCAGCGATACCCCGGGCACAGGCCTGCTCCCGCTCGGCCCAGGTGGCTATCAACTGCGCTTCCTCGGCTTCGCTGGCTGAGGTGCGGGCCTCAGCAGCGGCCTTTGCCTCAGCGACGATCCCCTCAGCCTCGCCCCGTGCCTGCGATACCAACCGTTTCGCCTCGGTGTTAGCCTCCAACCGCAGCTTCTCGGCGCGCTGCTCCGCGCCAGCTACAACGCGGGAGGCCTGCGCGGTCGCGTCACGCAGCGTGGCAGCTGCCTCACGATCAGCCATCGCCAGCCGTTGCTGCACACTCTCCTTCAGCCTGGCTAGCTCTTGGCGAGCCTCGGCATTGGCGACCGCTAGGTTCGCTGCTTCGGCCTTCTCGGCCTCATGCCGCCGCAGGATCTCCACCACCTCGGCGCGGGTCTCGGCTCGCAGCTGATCGGCCATCGCCTGAGCCCGGTCAAGGATTCGGGCAGCCCTCATCCCAGCATCCACCGAGGGAGTGCGGGCGGGCAAGGACATGGAGTAATTCTGATGCGCTGTCAGCCTTACATCAAGTCCTAGTTTTGTGAAAGTAAACTTCGGTCTAGTGTTGTCTCACGCTAATAACTCGACACTGCACAGCCGAAGGATCTAGGGCTTCTCAGCGTGAGAACCGAGTCGTTACCAGCCACGCCAGTGGTCTGGATGCTCTCCCAGACAGTGCCGCTAATAGCGCGTTATTGGGGCTGGTTACGCCACAAGCTGGTCCACTCGATTCCCAGGTCAACCAGAATTTGTCGAAGCAACGGCAACGAAATCCCCACGACGTTATGAGGATCGCCCTCAATTCCGGTTACGAAAGCCCCTCCCAACCCGTCGATTGTGAAGGCCCCGGCAACCCACAGCGGTTCCCCGCTGCGAGCATAGGCTTCGATCTCGGCATCCGAGATGTCGGCAAAGGTGACGACGGTGGATGCGGTTCGCAGTGAGTGGCGTGTGCGTCGGCCTTGCCGAACATGGACGAAGTGCCCGGTGTGCAGCACACCTTGGCGTCCTCGCATTCGATGCCACTGTTCGATGGCTGCCTGCTGGGTGCGAGGCTTGCCCTTCGGCTTGCCGTCGAGTTCCAGCACGGAATCGCAGGCCACGACGATGGCGTCGTCAGTGACTTGAGCGACGACTGCCCGCCCCTTGGCCTCAGCCAGTCGGCAGGCTAACCGCGACGGCACGGTGTCTGTCACCAACGATTCATCGATATCGCTGGCAAGCACATCCGGGTCAAGACCGGCACGACGCAGCAACTCCAGCCGGGAGGGCGATTTGGACGCTAGCACGAATCTCATTGGATCCATCTCATCAGAACCGGATATAGGTGCGCCAGGCTTCACGTCCGTAGATGAGTGGCTGGCGAACGGTCCGGTAGTAGGATTTCCAGCCGCCCGCCAGCGGACGATCATCGGCTGCCTGTAACCGATCCTCGGCGGTCGCCTTGGCATGCAGCACCGTCACCAAAGCCGTGATTTCCTCGTCGGTGGCGCCGCCGGTGCGGATGACATACTGCGGCTGGGTCATAGCGGAATATTCCCATGCTTCTTCGGGGGCAACTGCTCCCGCTTGGAACGCAGCAGCCGCAGCACCCGGATAATCTGGGCCCGGGTCTCATGGGGATAGATCACTTGATCGACATATCCACGTTCAGCTGCGACATAAGGGTTGGTGAATTCCTCGTCATATTCAGCGATGAGTTCGGTGCGTCGTTGTTCTGGGTTTTCTGCCTCAGCCAGGGTCTTGCGATGCAAAATATTGACGGCTCCTTGGGCGCCCATCACCGCGATCTGAGCCGTGGGCCAGGCGAAATTGACGTCAGCTCCTAAATGTTTGCTGCCCATGACCACGTAGGCCCCGCCATAGGCCTTCCGGGTGATGACGGTGATCAAGGGCACGGTGGCCTCGGCATAGGCGTAGATGAGTTTGGCGCCGCGACGGATGATGCCCTGATGCTCTTGGCTGACCCCTGGGAGGAATCCGGGAACGTCGACGAAGGTGAGGACGGGGATGTTGAAGGCGTCGCAGGTGCGCACGAAGCGGGCCGCTTTCTCGGAGGCGTCGATGTCCAAGCAGCCCGCGAATACGGTTGGTTGGTTAGCGACGATGCCAATCGGCCGACCCTCAATCCGGCCAAAGCCAGTGATGACATTGCCTGCGAACAGTTCCATGATTTCCAAGAACTCGCTGTCATCGAGCACATTGCTGATGATTTCACGCATGTCGTAGGGCTGGTTGGCGGCATCGGGGATCAGTCGGTCCAGCTGCCGATCGTGATCGGTGATGGTCAGATCCACCTCGGCGTCGTCGTAGACCGGGGGATCCTCCAGATTGTTTTGCGGCAGGAAACTGATCAGGTCGCGGACATATTCCAGCGCGTCGTTCTCGTCGGCGGCCAAGTAGTGAGAATTACCGGACTTGCTGGAATGGGCACGACCACCGCCCAGCTCCTCCAAGGTGACATCCTCGCCGGTGACGGTTTTGATGACCTCTGGGCCGGTAATGAACATCTGCGAGGTTTGATCCACCATCACCACGAAGTCGGTCAGCGCGGGGGAGTAGACGTGACCGCCAGCCGCCGCGCCCATGATGATCGAGATCTGCGGGATCACCCCGGAGGCGCGGGTATTGCGGCGGAAGATTTCGCCGTAGAGGGCCAAGGACACCACACCTTCTTGGATCCTGGCGCCACCACCCTCATTGATACCGATGAGCGGGCATCCGGTTTTCAACGCGAAGTCGATGATTTTCACGATCTTCTCGCCGTAGACCTCACCCAGCGCACCTCCAAAGATGGTGACATCCTGGCTGAAGATGCACACCGGGCGGCCGTGGATAGATCCAGTGCCCGTGATGACACCGTCACCATAAGGGCGTCGTGCGGCCATGCCGAACAGAGTGGAGCGGTGCCGCGCGAACTCATCAAGTTCCGCGAAGCTGCCCTCATCCAGCAGCGCCAAGACACGTTCCCGAGCAGTCATCTTGCCCTTGGCATGCTGTTTCTCGACTGCCGCAGCCGATCCCGCATGGACAGCCGCATCGATGCGGCGTCCCAGATCCGCCAGCTTCCCCGCTGTGGTGTGGATGTCGATCTCCATGCAGGGCACCCTAGCGCCCGAGGTGGCAAAGCACTGCCAAATCGGTGGAACCCGCTAGGGTTCGGCCATGTCGTTGAGCAATGTGCTGCGTGTGCGCTGGGTGGATCAGACTGGATCGACGAACTCCGACCTGGCTGCTTTGGCCCGCGACGGTGAACCCGAGGGAGCGGTGCTGGCCACGATGAATCAGGTGGCCGGACGAGGCAGGCTGGATCGGGCCTGGGTGGCGCCCCGCGACTCCAGTTTGGCGATGTCTATCCTGCTGCAACCCCAACCCGAGTTCATCCAGTGGGGATGGTTGTCCTTGTTAGCGGGAATGGCGGTTCAGCAGGCCCTCGCCGATCTAGCCGAGGACCCCGCTCGGATTCAGCTGAAGTGGCCCAACGACGTGCTGATCGACGGGGCCAAGGTCTGTGGGATCCTCAGCGAACGGATCGAACTAGCGGCGGGGGCCTGCGCCATCATCGGTATCGGCATCAACATTTCGATAGCGGCTGATGAACTGCCAGTGCCCACCGCCACCTCGCTGCGGATAGCTGGTCTCCCCGAGGATCCACAAGCGGTTCTTGATGCGGTGCTGCGCCATTTTGCTGGGTACTACGAATCCTGGCAGCGATATGGCCAGCTGCGGGTTGATTATCAACAACGTTGCGCCTCGATCGGTAGGCCATTGCGGATCATCACCGACCCAGACAGCACCGTCGAAGGAATCGGCCATGGTGTTGATGAGCGAGGCGGGTTACAGATCCGCACCGCGACCGGGATCCAGACCTTCTACGTCGGAGATGTCATCCACGCCCGGATCTCCTGACATGACAGACTAGGACTATGGCTAAGAGCAAGATTCTGTTGGCGCGGGATGAAGAGGTTGTCCTCCATATACGTACCCATCTCAAGGCGATGGCGGTTCCGACCCTGTGGCTGTTCTTGATGGCCGGGGTCTACGGGGTTGGCTTGGCAGTGCTGCCTGCGGGCTGGAACCCGTGGGGGATATATGTGCTGACTGGGTTATTCGCCATCGGAGTGATCTGGCTGTGGCTGCTGCCCTATTTGCGCTGGTTCACTGAAACCTTCACCGTGACCACTAGGCGAATCGTCACCCGCAAGGGGATCCTTCACAGGACCGGCCAGGACCTTCCGCTGCGCAGTATCAATAGCGTTGACTCCGACAGCTCATTCTTTGATCGGATCCTCAAGTGCGGCACCTTGGTGTTGGAGACCGCAGCTGAGAACCCCTTGACATTGAAGGATGTGCCACAAGTAGAACAGGTCAAAGGGGTGATCAATGACCTCATCTACGACGGCGACCTAGACGACGCCTAGTCGCCACTAGCTCATCACGTTCACCTGGGGTGAGGCACTCACCTCAGACGGCCCGACTGGGGTGTAGGCAGCAGGTCGTGCTAGCCACCATGGCGTCGCTGCACTAGAGGTGGTTTGTGGTTGCGGGATAGGGATCAGTGGAACGCGATTCTGATCCATGCCGCTGTGATTGCTCTGGCCGCAGTACTAGTTCCTGGGTTAACTCCCCCCGACACCGGGTGCCGATGTCGGGTGGCAGCCAGTAAATCCCGTCGTACTCCCAGCCGGGCCCGATCCGCATCGAGCTGCTGAACCGGCACAGTGCAGTAGGCTGCTGCCTCGTGGAGCGTCGCTATCGCGTGGGAATTGTCGGGGGCGGGCAGTTGGCCCGCATGATGCAGCAGGCGGCTATCGGGTTGGGCATCGATGTGCACCTGCTCGCAGAGGAAGCCGGGGCTTCTGCTGCCCAAGTGGTGCCAGCAACCACCGTAGGTGATTACACCGATGCTGAAACGTTGACGGATTTCGCCGCCCGCTGCGATGTCATCACCTTCGACCATGAGCACGTCCCGACTCGGCTGCTGCGGGTCCTGCAACAGCAGGTTGCGGTACGTCCCGGACCTGAAGCCCTGGAATTTGCCCAGGACAAAGCCAAGATGCGGCAGCGGCTAAGCCGGATGGGGGTGCCCTGCCCGCGATTTGCGATCTGCCGTAGCCCAGCTGAGTTAGCGGATTTCGGCAATGCCACTGGCTGGCCCATTATCGCCAAGACCTCACGAGGTGGCTACGACGGCAAAGGTGTATGGAAGCTGGATGGGCCCGCTGAGGCCGGGCTGCCTTTCGAAGGCAAAGCTGAGATCTCTGCGGGCGAGGAGGTCGTCATCGTCGCCGAGGAGTTCATCGACTTTGAGCGGGAACTCTCGGTAATCGCGGTGCGTTCTACCCAGCAGGCGGTTGTGTATCCGGTCTCGCAGAGCACCCAGGTGGAGGGGATTTGCGTGGAAACCATCACGCCTGCGCCCGGACTCAGCGACGCCGTCGCCACCGAGCTGCAGGAAATGGCGCTTCGGATCGCCGGTGAACTGGAGGTTATCGGGGTGCTGGCGGTCGAGCTCATGCAGGCCCGTGATGGCCGGATCGTGGTCAACGAATTGGCGATGCGTCCCCATAACACCGGCCATTGGAGTATCGATGCCGCCCGCACCAGCCAATTCGCCAACCACATTCGAGCGGTGCTGGATTTGCCCTTGGGCAGCCCCACGATGACCTCTCCGGTCGCCGTGATGACCAATGTGCTCGGTGGCACCGAAACCGACCTGACCGGTGCGCTGCAACATGTATTCGCCCGGGATCGGGAGATTGCGGTGCATCTCTATGGCAAAGAGGTTCGCCCTGGCCGGAAAGTCGGCCATGTGACCGCCTGCGATACCGACCTTAAAGCGGCGATTCGCCGCGCCCAGGATGCCGCACACTATCTGATGGGAAAAACTGATGCCTGATGTAGCGATCCTCATGGGTTCTGACTCCGACTGGCCGACGATGAAGGCAGCGGCAGAGGCCCTCGACGAATTTGGTGTCACCTACGAGGCCGATGTGGTCAGTGCTCATCGGATGCCTGAGGAGATGGTGGACTTCGGTCGTCACGCCCATGAGCGGGGTTTCAAGGTGATCATCGCAGGGGCGGGTGGTGCAGCCCATCTACCAGGGATGCTGGCAGCCCTGACCCCGCTGCCAGTGATCGGGGTTCCCGTCGCCTTGAAATACCTCGATGGGATGGACTCGCTACTGTCGATCGTGCAGATGCCAGCCGGGGTGCCGGTCGCGACGGTGGCCGTTGGGAATGCCCGCAATGCGGGGCTGCTAGCGGTGCGGATCCTGGGGGCCAGCGAGCCTAAACTTCGCGCCCAGATGACCCATTTCCAAGAGCAGCTACGGCAGACTGCCCAAGCCAAAGGCACTGTGGTTCGGGCAGCCAGCCGTAGCTGAGGCTCTCGACTACTTCCAGGACGGGGCGTCGGCGCGA
>JBHAEB010000201.1:0-3564 GCA_041855345.1 Arachnia sp.
AGACCGCCGCCGATGAGGAGCATTCTGAGGCGGTAGTTGTCGGGGTTACGGAACCCTCTGGCGACGCGGCGGGCGAGTTCGATCAAGCCATTGATCGCTTCGGTGCCGCCGTTGTTGGCGCCGCCGGTGGTGAAGTAGCCCAGGAACGCGTCGCTCTACCGGTTGAAGGTGCGGCCTAGGCGGGCGATCTCCGGGATCGGACACGGGGAACGAAGTGTGGATCTGTTTCGCTATCCGGCGCCCGTCAGCAGGACTCGACTGGTGATAGACCGAGCGCAGGTGCCGGGTGCAGTGCCAGGCGACCTCGACTTCAACGTGTCGTTCATCGACGGTGAACGCCGCCCCTGCTGGGCCTTCTGCCGGTCGGTGAGGCGCTCCTTGCCTGCGCGTAGACCGTTGCGAATCCGGTAGAGCGGATCATTTCAGCGGGCAGTGGTGTCCGTGGATGTCTTGCTGGACACGGCGGCGGACTCATCAACGGCGGCCGTAACGAGCTTAACGACATGAAAAGCGTCAAACACCGCGATGGCGTCGACCAACTGGTCATCCATGGCGTTCTTGTAGCCGTGGAACGGGTCCAGCGTGGCGATCTCGACGCCGTTGCGGAACACGTCGCCTGAGGGTGTCAGATAGTTTGTGTAAGGGGTGGTTTCTGGCATGAAAGCAGAGACACATTGATGATTTTGGTTGATAAGGAAGCGCGTGTTGAACGTCGTCGTGAGCAGGCTGAGGGGGTGAGGGCTCTCGAAGGCAGTGGTGTGCTGGACGGGTTGTACGCGATGATTGATGCTGGTCAGATCCAGTTCGATGGCAAGGGATGGCTTGATCCAGCAGGTGGTCAAGGCTGGTCTTGAACGCGGTCTGCATGAATCGGCCTGAGTTTTTCGGAGGTGTGTGTTAGGCCGCTGCGGGGGCTGTTGGGTTGGATTGTAGTGGTTGTGTTCGTATTCGGCGGGTGGTGAGGTAACCGATCGCGGAGTGGAGTCGCTGGTGGTTGTACCAGTGGACCCATGCGGCGGTGGCCTGCTCGACGGCGCGCCAGGTGAGCCAGGTCAGGCGGTCGTGGTCGATCAGTTCTGTCTGGTACAGCCCGATGGTGGATTCCATCAAGGCGTTGTCGAGGGCGTCTGCGACGGTTCCGATGGAGCCGGTGATCCCTGCCTGGTGGAGTGCTTCGGTGAAGGTGAGGGAGGGGTACTGGGAGCCGGCATCGGAGTGGTGAATCAGCCCGGTGGGGGTGAAGGTCATGCTGGTGCGAGATCAGGTCACCAAAGCCTGTTCCAGGGCGGAAAGGACCAGGCTGGTGGCGATCCTCCAGCCGAGGACACGGCGGGAGTACACATCGGTGACGAAGGACACGTAACAGAACCCGCCAAGGATCAGCACATAGGTGAAGTCCGCAACCCAGCAACTGGTTCACAGCGGTAGGGCGGGACCACTCCCGGCAGATCAGATCCGGGCTGCGCGGAGCGTTGTCGTCATGCTGCGTGGTATCTCAACGGATTCCTGTGATCCCCCAGATCCACATCAAGCGTTCCACCTGGTCACGACCAACCACCAGTCCGGCTCGCTGGGCCACCTTCCACAGCTTCCTTCGCCCGCACAGGCCACGGTTGGCCCGCCACAGATCGAAGAGCTCGTTCGCCAGATACGCCTCATCCAACTCTGCTACAGAAGGGCCAAAACCACGGACTCGGTGAGCATAGTAGGTCCTCGGAGCAATCGTGATGCCATGCTCGACCAGCACAACACAGATCGGCTCGACCCCGAACCGGTGACGTTAGGTCTCGATGTAATCGATCACAACCCGAGTTTGCGGTCGAACTCCGCCGACGCGAAAAACACCGACGCAGTCTTGAGGAACTCATTGGCCCGCACCAGCCGGGCATTCTCCTACTCCAACGATTCCCCATCCAATGACAAGGACTCAGCCACCAGAACACGACGGATCCAATTCCGCAACCTTGACGGGGCGACCCCCAACAACTCCCCAACCTCCCGACGGGCCTACAACTGAGAGACCCCTCCCACAGCGAGACAGTCCACATACATCCGCACGGCCCGGACCTGGGTCTCATCATCATACTTCTCCGCAACTGGCATGAACTCCTCCTGGTTAAATCATCCCCTCCAATCACCCCAAACCGATTCACCATCACTCGCCGTTCACGGTGAAAGCCCAACAGGCAGCATGGCGTCAGATCGGCACCCTGCTGGTCAAGGCACCCGCCCGGCTACGGGACCGGTACCGCGACCTGCCCGAGACGGAACTCGTGCCAGCCTCGCCAACATCCGCCCCGACCACCAAACTAACTCTGACCAGGCCGACACGATACACGCGCTACGTGCCCTGGCCCGGCGCCATCGCAACCTAGACCAGAAAATCACCGACATTGAGGCACGGATAGCTGTGCGCGCCACGACCACCAACCCTGCGCTGCTAGCGATGAAAGGGGTCGGACCAGTCCTCGGGGCCCAAGTGCTGACACTGCCGACGACAACCCCGACAGACTCCGCAGCCCGACCTCCTTCGCTGACCCCTGTGCGGCACCACCCCATCCCGGTCAGAGCTCGGGACGCACCGACCGACACCGTCTATCTAAGGGGCGAGGACCGGCAAGCGAACGCTGCGCTGTACCACATCGCCAAGATCCGGTTGTCCTTCGACCCCGTGACTCGCGCCTACCAACATCATCACCTGGCCAAAGGCTGGACCACCAAAGCGGTCTTCCGTGCCCTCAAACGCGCCGCCGCCCAACCACGAACTCGCCGCCAGATACCGCGCCTGGTTCAACACCGCTTGACACCCAATAGGAGCATCAGACCCCCGGGGGGTGTACCTGTGTGCTGTCAAGGACGTGATCCCCAACCGAGTTGTAGGTTACTGCGGTCGGCTCGTGGATGAAGGCCCGTACTGCGATCGATGCCCTCAAGGAGACGGTGAGCGCTGAGGACGGTAGACCGAGGGGATCATGCATCCGAGCACGGGTCTTGGGTCTGATCGAGGCGCTTCTCAAGGCGCTCTAGCGCATGCTCTACATGGGGCAATGGCTAGGCCGGTACCTGCGTGACAGCACCATCCTAATTGTTTATCGGACAGTCGCGATCACAGCGCACGATGCGCGAAAACGTTGTCGAATGTACACTGTATCCACAGTTTTCTGTGGTGTCGCCATGTAGGAGGTCCCGTGCCCGACTCAGTACCACCCCGTTGGGTTAGTCTGTCCTGGCAATTGCATGGTTCCCCCCCCGTAAAGGAAGGGCTCAGCATTGGTCGCATTGTTCAGGCGGGCATCAAGATTGCTGATGAATACGGGTTAAAGGGGTTATCTCTACGTAAACTGGGTGAGCGCCTCGGGGTGGGCACGATGGCGGCCTACCGGCACGTGTATTCTAAGGAGGACCTGATCCACCTCATGGCTGATTCGGCATTCGGCCCCCCACCGGAAGCAATCACCGCGGCGGGGGACTGGCGTGCCAGTATCGAGTTGTGGGCGAACGGACTGGCTGAGCGCTATCGCCAGCACCCTTGGCTTCTTGATTCTCCTCTGGTGGGGGTATCGG
>JBHAEB010000202.1:0-6937 GCA_041855345.1 Arachnia sp.
CGCGGCGCTGGTACCGCCTAGCTGACGTCCCGGAGGAACCGGTGCTGGAAACTTGGGAGTCGCCGTATCCAGACCTGGTGATCCTGCGTTTCGTCGGCCAACGCCCACCGGGGAGTTTGGTCAGCATGTTCACTCAGGCGCTACGCAGCAAGGTGATGCAATCCACCGAAAACCCATTGCCGCCCGCCCTGCACGGGCACGGCTACCCGGGACAGCCGCACGTCGCCTACCTGGGGCTGCCCTTTACCGGCTTCGAACACGCCGATGGTCAGCTCATGGCTCTGGCGGTCGCTATCCCGGGACTCGAGCGCACAGAACGTCGTCGTATTCTGCGGGGGATTCTGGGCACAGAGCCCGATCGACCCATCCATCTGCGGGTGCCGAACCTGCGCGCAACCTTCGAGTTGCGACACACTCCGAATGATCCTTCACCACGCTCAGAGACCGTGGCGCGTTGGACCCGAGCTGCGAGGACGTGGGTGACGGCCACACCAATTGTCCTCGACCGCTACCCCAAGGACGGCGATGTCGAGGCTGCGGTTGCAACATCCATCGTTCAAGCAGGGCTACCCGCTCCGGTTAACGTCCAGGTAAGTAGACATCCCATGACACCTGGTGGGATCTCGCTGCGGCCCAATGACTTGCCGAAACGATGCACGGGAAGGCTGTACACGCACGCCCGAATCGCTTTTGACCGGAAGGTTCCGGGTCCAGTGCTTGCCGGGGCTGGCCGGTACTTCGGAGTTGGGCTGTTCGTCCAGGATTATTCGGAAGGCACATTATGATCTCTGCCGACTTTGCCCGTTTTATGGAGGAGGTACACGGGCACCCTCCGTTCGCATGGCAGTCGAAGATTGTCGAGGACACTCTAGGGCGAGGAACCTGGCCGGCACTGGTAGATGTACCTACCGGGCTCGGCAAGACATCGATGCTTGATGTGGCCGTATTTCTCCTTGCCCTCGGTGTCGATGGGAGCGGCCCGGCTGGTCTCGGACGCCGCCGCATCTTTCTCGTGGTGGATCGACGCATCGTCGTCGACCAAGCCTTCGAGCACGGTAAGCAGATCGCGGCGGCACTGACGAATCCGGCTCCGGGAAGTGTGTGTGCCGAGATAGCGGCACGTTTGCAGAACCTCAGTAGTCGTCCTGCGTCCGAGCCTCCACTCGAGGTCGTGCGAATGCGCGGCGGCGTCACTTGGGACGCAGCCTGGCTACCCAGACCAGATATCCCAGCGATTGTCACGGGAACCGTCGACCAGATAGGCAGCCGGTTCCTGTTCCGGGGATACGGAGTGTCGCGTGGGCGCCGCCCTATCGATGCTGCGCTCGTCGGAACCGATTCGCTCATCATGATCGATGAGGCTCACCTAGCCCAGGTCTTTGCAGCCTCACTTGAGTCGGTAAAGGAGTACGAGGTCAATGCACTGGGACTGCCGTCGGCCTCTGTCATCCACCTGAGCGCGACCGCTGCTGCCAAACCTAAAGAGTGGGTGGCCGACTTCGACGAGGAAACCCACTTGGCCGATATCGTGGCGAGGCGACGGCTGGAGGCGCCGAAGAGACTTACCCTTCGATTCCTAGCTGAGGAGGGAAAGAAGCCAACAGAAGCTGCTGCGGTAATCGCCGAACTGGCGGCGAAGAACGCAGATCGCGACGGTGCCCGCGTTCTGGTGGTGTGCAACACCGTGGACCGGGCTCGTCAGGTCCACGGAAGCCTGCACAAAAAGGGCGCTACCCCCGCAGGCACGGAGGTATTGCTCCTCATTGGTCGCTCTCGGCCCCTGGATCGGGAGCGACTGACGGAGCAGGTGACCGAGCTGTTCGGTGCCGGGCGGTCCTCGTCTCCTGGCTCCGCGATCCTCGTGGCGACGCAGACGGTGGAGGTCGGCATCGATCTGGATGCCACCGACCTGGTCACAGAGACCGCTTCCTGGGATGCGCTCGTGCAGCGCATCGGGCGCGTCAACCGTCGTGGGCTGTGGGAAGAGTCGAGCGTCGTCGTGGTCGAGGATGGCGACGACAAAGCCCCGGTCTATGGGGAGTCCAAGTCGGCAACTGCGGAGTTCCTACGCGGGCAAGCGCTCGGAGGCGTTCTGGATGTTTCTCCGCGTGCGCTGCGGCACCTGTCTGTGCCCGATGGTGTGCTTGCTCAGCCCCCGCTGGCACCGTGGCTGCTGCCAGCCCATCTTGATGCTTGGGCCCGTACGAGCCCAGCCCCAAGCAACGATCCACCGATCGACCCATACCTGCATGGCGTCAACAAAGTTGTCGCCCCGGTGACGCTGACTTGGCGTGACGGCTTGCTCGACTCAGAGGGCACCCCGGTGGAGGCCGCGAGCATCGGGAGCGTCTTGGAGGTCGTTCCGGTGCGCGCTGAGGAGTGCATTGAGGTCCCCATCAATGCTGTACACGCCTGGCTGACTTCAAAGAAAACGATACCTGTAAGCGACCTAGACGACCCATTTGACGACGTTCCGTTCGGCGATCCTAAAACCTCCAAGGAAGTTCTACGACGATCATTCGAAGGCTCTTGGGAATGGGCAGATGCTGGCCGGTTGCGGCCGGGTGATGTCGTCGTAGTCCCCTCAGAACATGGCGGTCTGGATGAGTCTGGCTGGCAGCCAGACAGTCAAAAACAGGTCACAGACGTCGGCGAACTGGCGGCTCTACGCCGAGGCCAGGTAATCCTGCGCCTCGACCATAGGTTGCCAGACCGTCTCGGGTTGACAGCACCAATCGACCTATTCGACCTGGTTCGTGAATGGCGCAATACCGACGAGCCGGAGGAACGTATCGCTACCGAGAAAGCTTTGGTGAACCTAGTGGATGCCTGGTTCCATGAAGCTGGAACGGCTGGGGCATGGACAGAATCGGACCATGCAGATTTACGCGAAGCGCTCGGACGAGGTGTGACCATCGTGAATCCGGGTAGTGAAGCCGATTCGGTAGGTCTCGCCGTGCCGGTTCTTGTGGGAACAGCAGCGGCTGACGACTGGCGCTCCATTGATGAAAGCGATGACGCCGGAAGCTCCACTCTGGCGAACCGGGTGACGCTAGGGCAGCATCTCGATGCCGTGGCGAACCGGGCGGACGCTATCGCCGAACGACTTGGATTGCCTCAGGAACTGCGTCGCGCAGTCGTCGATGCCTCCCGCTGGCACGATCTAGGTAAGGTGGACGAGCGCTTCCAGGCAATGCTCTTTGAGGGCAATTCGTTGGCTGCTGAGCTTGCCGACGAGCCGCTGGCGAAGTCAGGGATGCCGCCTGGCAATCGGCAGCAGCATGCCCACGCCCGCAAACTCAGCAAGCTCCCTAGTGGTGCTAGGCACGAGGCCTGGTCGGAAGTTCTGGTAGCTAAATACCTCGACAGCCTGGAGCATCCATATGAGGGCGATGAGGAACTCGTTCGGCATCTGGTGGCTAGCCATCATGGACATGGCAGGCCGCTGCTGCCGCCTGTCGATGATCGAGGAACGGCCAACCTCGAAGCCCAAGTCGACGGGGTTTACGTCGTCGCCGACTTACCTCGTGGAGTACGGCTGTCAGACGCCGACCGGTTCGCTCGCTTGAACAGGCGCTATGGCCACTGGGGCCTCGCATTATTGGAAACTGTCGTGCGTTGCGCCGACATGACCGTGTCATCGGAGGGATCATGAGTGACGTGAAGTTCCCGGCTCTGCGCGGAGACTCGCCCTTGCCTATCTTGGCAGCGATTGGGACCATATGCCTGATCCACAACCACGTCGACGAAGAAGCTGGATTGTTTTGGGATCCAGCCGACCTCTGTCCGATCCTGCGATCGCCTCTGTCATCCGCAGATCACGTGGCTGAGCAACTCATCGAGATTGTGGACGGTATGCCGGAGGATGTGATTGTTCCAGGGGCGCCGTCCAAATTTCCCCGCGGCCGTGAGGGCACATCGGGGCCGGATCCGATGATAAAAGCGAGTGACAAGTCTGATCTCCGGGCTTGGAATGAACCGGTGTGGGGAGAGATATCAGCATCCCAGCGGTCCGTTGCCCTGAGATGGCTGGCCGGACTAGTCACTGACTTGACTAAAGACGCGAAAGGGAACTGGCCGACTACACAGTTTGCAGCCCATAGACGGCAACAGACTCTAGAGTCGATGTTGCGCCTGTCTCTACAGTCCGTTAAGGAGAATCCGGCCTATCTGCGAGAAGCTCTCATGGGGTGGCGCCGGGTGGTCGGTGTGACGGGGGAATGGCTGGATCACCGTGCCATACAACTGGCGGCAGATACCGGATCAGGCAAGTCACAGCCCAGGGGAGTACCAGGTGCAACTTGGTTGGCTGTCATGTCGTACGAGCTTTGGCACACGACTCTGCGTGGAAACCGCACACACACCAGTTGCTGGCATTGGGGCGGCAAGGGACAATCCGATCCCGAAGTCTTGCTTCCCCTGTGGCGGTCCCCGTTGGGGCCGAGCGCCATCAAAGCGCTCATCGAGCATCCTGCACTCGATACGCCCAAACTGGAACAAGGCACACTCGACCTCCTAGGAGTGTTCAGGGTGTGTCGCGCCAGGCGTATCAAGACAGCACCCGGTAAGAACGCCGACTCGGTTCTAGCTCCGACGCTATGATTCCGGCACTACCTGACATCCTTGGCGTTCCGGAGACAGTTCCGGCTCGGATGCTGAACGAGGTCCTCTACTGCCCGCGCCTGTTTCATCTGGAATGGGTTCAATCTTGGGCCAAGGCAAATGATGACGTCGAGGAAGGCCGTTATATCCATCGGATCGTCGATCGAGAGCAAGGCGACCTGCCGGACAAATCTGAAGCCTTGGCTGGGAGAACTGCGCGGTCCGTGTGGCTGTCGTCTCTGGCTCTGGGCTTAACAGCCAAGACCGACCTGGTTGAAGAAAAAGCGGACGGCAGTGTCGTTCCCGTCGACTACAAGAAGGGACACCCGGACAAGAATGGTAACCCCTGGCCCAGCGATCGGATCCAATGCCTGGTTCAGGCCCTGTTACTCAAGGAGGCCGGACACCACGTTACACGAGCCGAGATCTGGTACGCGGAGACCAGACGGCGTGTAGTGGTCCCAGTGGATGACAGCGCCTTGGACGAGGTTTCGCAGGTTCTGGGCGAGGCGTGGAAGATTGCATCCAACCCGGTCCCCCCGCCACCACTTATCAACAGTCCTAAGTGTCCTCGTTGTGCCTTGGTTGGAATCTGCATGCCAGATGAAATCGAGGCTCTGCACACTCCCCCGGCTGAGCGACGGCCACTAAAAAGGCTCATGGCGCCGATCGTCGAAGGCCGACCGGTCTATGTAACCCTTCAAGGAACGGTCATCGGTGTCAGCCACGAGCGACTGGAAGTCAGACGTGATGGGAAGGTTGAGGCGAGTTACCGGCTGCTAGATGTCAGCCAGGTTTGTGTGTTCGGTAATGCGACGGTTTCCTCGCAAGCTGTGCGGGAACTCATGAGGCGGGATATCCCTGTCCTGTGGTTCTCGTACGGCGGTTGGTTCTCAGGCATGGCAGAAGGACTTCCAGGAAAGAACGTCGATCTGCGAATGGCACAGTACAGAGCGTCAGCCGATAAGCAGCTCGGGATTGCTCGACGCATGATTTCCGGAAAGATCAGAAACAGCCGCACACTACTGCGTCGCAACGCGCGCGGCGGCACTGGACAGGCCCTTGAACAGTTGAAGAGCCTCGCCGTTCAGGCCCTGGAAGCTGCATCGCCCGAGCAGCTGCTCGGAATTGAGGGGACGGCGGCGCGCCTGTATTTCAGGGCCTTCCCGGCGATGATCGGGGACACAGTAACGGTGGACATCTCGGGCTTCTCGGAGAACGGCAGGACCCGACGACCGCCCAAGGACCCTATCAATGCGGTCCTGTCGTTCTGCTATTCCCTACTCGTCAAGGACTTGACCGTAGCCCTGTACGGTAACGGCTTCGATCCCTATTTAGGAGTCCTTCATCGGCCAAGATTCGGCCGCCCAGCCTTGGCGCTCGACTTGGCCGAGGAGTTCCGTCCATTAGTCGCTGAAAGCGTGGCTCTGCAAGTGTTCAACAACGGAGAGGTGGGGCCACGTGATTTCAAGATACGCGCAGGAGGATGCATGCTTGAATCCAGCGGACGCAAGGCTGTCCTTCGAGCACATGAGCGAAGGATGGACCACGACATCATTCATCCGCAATTCGGATACAAGGCTTCATACCGCAGAATCCTGGACATCCAAACGCGAATCCTCGGGGCCACACTCTTAGGGGAGGTCGACCAGTACACAGCGATGGTGACGAGATGAAACATCGGAGCTATCATAGAGGGAGTTGCCGTGAAAACCAACCGTCGAAGATACCTGATCGCCTACGACATCAGGAAGCCTGATAGACTTCGAAAAATCTGCAAACTCATGGAAGCTCATGGTGAGCGCCTGCAATATTCGGTTTTCATTTGCGATCTGAATAAGTCAGAGCTTATTAATCTGAGAGGAGCAAGCGAAGCGATCATGAACTTGAACGCTGACTCGATCGTCATCGTCGACCTCGGCGACGTCGGCGAAGACCGGTTTACCTTCGTCGGCCCCCACGACGGCCTGCCAGCACGAGGAACTCAGATCGTATGACGAGCGCTCCAGTACCATCCACCGCACCAGCGAGCGCTCGACCCCTTGTCAGAAGTCACTTCACGCACCCTGCCGCCACAACCATCACACGCGCGCACCACCTAACTTGCCAGCGCTCGCGAACCTGTGCGAAACTCGTAGTCACCACGGGAGAAATCTGCGAGCTCTTTTCCCAGTCACTAAGACTGGGCTCCATTGCGGCGAGGTGAGCGATCACCTGGTGGTGCCGATCGCGCCGCTTTTCCCAGTCACTAAGACTGGGCTCCATTGCGGCGCGTTGGTGGGTGTGCTGCGCCGGGTCAAGGCTGCCACTTTTCCCAGTCACTAAGACTGGGCTC
>JBHAEB010000203.1:0-16615 GCA_041855345.1 Arachnia sp.
GGAGTTCACACCGCCCATGTCCATGACGACGCCGATGATGCGGCAACCTTGGGGTTGACCACCTCGCCGGTGTTCTTCATCAACGGTGACATCTACGACGGACCCGTCGACAGCGAGTCCCTCATCGCCGCTGTAGAGGCGGCTCGAGAGGCAATCAGTCAACCCGCAGGAGGCACCCTATGAATCGCACCATCGTCGTCGTCGGCGGTTCTTCCGGGATCGGCCTGGCCACCGTGAAACAGGCTATTGCCGAAGGCTGGCGCGCCATCATCATCGACCGTCAAGATCCGTTGGAGCCAGTGGCTGCCCGACTCATCACCTGTGATGTGGTCAATGACCCGCAGGCGGTTAACGTCCTGGAACAGTTAGCCCAGGAGGAACCCGATATCGACGCCCTGGTCGTCACTGCTGGTGGGGCCATCAATGGGCGGCTCGACTCGCGATCGCTAGTGACCTGGGATCGGTTCTTCACCAACGACACCCTCGTTGTGCTGCACCCGGTTCGAGCCCTCCTGCCCTCCTTACAATCGGCAGCCCGCACCAAAGGGATCGCTGACATCGTGGTGTTGGGGTCCATCGCCAGTGCCACCGCCTTCGAAGATGCCGTGGTCTATGGCGCGGTCGCGGCGGCACGCAATGCCCTAGCAGAACAGCTGCGCGTGGAACTGCGGGGTGAACAGGTCCGGTCCCGGCGGATCGCCACCGGTTTCGTCGCCACCCCGTTGACTGAGGGCACCCGCATCGCATCGGTCACCAAACGCATGGCAGAGAAACCGCTGCAAGCCGAGGACGTGGCTCAAGTGATTCTTCACGGCCTCAATTTGCCCCACGACGTCACAGTCCACGACATCGTTGTGGTCCCCACCACCCAGGGATGGGCCTAATCCGC
Source organism: Arachnia sp. (assembly GCA_041855345.1). Taxonomy (GTDB): domain Bacteria; phylum Actinomycetota; class Actinomycetes; order Propionibacteriales; family Propionibacteriaceae; genus Arachnia. The sequence goes on from JBHAEB010000203.1 coordinate 890, forward strand.
CTGCCGCTGCGACCGCTGCCGACGAAGCCTCTTCACCCCACGTGGCCGACATCCCAAAACCGTCGTGCCCCCGCGCAGGGATTGCCCTGCCCATCACAGGCTGGGTCAGCAAAACTGCCTGTAGCCCACCACCCAGGAATGGGCCTCAACCCCCTAAGCGGGCAACCGACGAGCAGAACGCGCAGCCTGCCGCTGTGACCGCTGCCGACGAAGTCTCTTCACCAAGAGTGGCTTATATCCCAGGGCAGCGGGATCGTCGATTAACGTGTTGAGGCGCTGATAGTAGCGAGTGGATGAACACCCGAAACGTTCCATGATCGCCTGCTCCTTGGGCACTTCCAAGGTGAACCAGCGTTCCTCGAAATCGAGCATCGCGGCATCGTGATCAGTCAAGGGAACGTCGAAGGCGGCCTGCGTCATGGCACTATCCTAGGTCAGGCATCGACGGCGAATCACATCGATGTCATTTCGTCGGCATGGTCATCTTGCCAACTTCAGCACGCCGATTTGAGGTCCGGCTGAGTTACAGGTTGACTGGTATGACTGTCCACCAGGAGGAAACGATGCTGGAACTGATCGGGGTACGTCAAAGCTACCCCTGGGGCACCGCGGATGCCATCGCAACTCTTCTGGGGCAGCCAAGCGACGGCCAACCGTGGGCCGAGCAGTGGTTCGGCGCGCATCCGCTGGGTGATGCCACCCTCCAGGATGGTTCCACCTTGTCCCAGCACCTGGCTCAGCATCCTGAACAACTCGGACAGGCAGCGCTGGATGCTTTCGGGGTGAGGCTACCGTTCTTGGTCAAGCTGCTTTCCGCGGCCTCGCCCCTGAGTTTGCAAGCCCATCCGTCGCAGGAACAGGCCCGCTCCGGACATGCGCGAGAATCCCTCCTGGGGGTGCCGCTGACCGCCCCGGAGCGTTCCTTCAAAGACGACTGGCCTAAACCAGAAACCATCGTCGCGTTGACCCGGTTTGAGGCCCTGGTCGGATTCCGGGATCCCCGTGAAACTGCCCTGCTTTTCGACGCTCTCGGGGTGGGCCGCGAGCTGGATTCGGTGATTGGTCCGTTGCGGGACCGTGAAGGCATTGCCGCCTTGCAGGAGGTGTTCCTAGACGTTCTCAGTTTGGGCGAGCGACGTCACCTGGTCGATGAGGTACTGGCAGCGGCCGTAGCCCATCTGGATGCGCCCGGCGAGTTGGGGATCTTCGCGCGGACTGCCGTCGAGATTGACGAGTTCTTCCCCTCCGATCCTGGCATCTTGGCAGCATTGCTGCTCAACCGTTTCTCCTTGGAACCTGGTCAAGCCCTAGCCCTCCCTGCCGGGGTGATGCACACCTATTTGCGTGGCACCTGCGTGGAGGTCATGGCGAACTCCGACAATGTGCTGCGATGTGGGTTGACCACCAAACACATCGACGTCGATGCCCTGTTACAGGTCGTCAGTTTCGCCCCCACCCCGGAGGGCATCGTGCAAGCCAGCGGCTCAGATGGCACCTACATCTACCCCACCAGCTTCGAACAATTCGAGCTGTGGCTGCTGCAGCCCATCGACGCCAAAGCCCTCCAGGTACCCCGCGACGACTCGGGACGGATCTGCTTGGTCGCCTCCGGATCCTTCGAACTGGTCGGCGACTGCGAGCCGTTGACCCTAGGCCCGGGACAGGCAGCCTTCATAGCTGCCCACGAGGCGGCCATCGCTCGAGGCCTTGGCCAACTATTCGTCGTCGCAGCCGGGATCTAGGCCTCGGCTTTGCCTCACCCCTAGAACCAGGGCAGAATAATCCCACCCGCCTCCGTAGCTCAGCGGCCAGAGCGCTCGCCTTGTAAGCGAGTGGTCGAGGGTTCGACTCCCTCCGGAGGCTCTCCGGCCAGAACCACAAGATCGGATACCGCAGTCCACTAACTGCCCGCGATCCAACCCCCTCCCATGGCCTTACAACTAAGGCCACTTCGACATCTTCGTGCCAACCCAGCACAATGCACTGTCATGACTGAGCCGAGCAAGTGGGCGCGCATGATCGCCGCGGACCCTGACCACTCCCACCGCTATATCGAGCGGTTCAAGATCATGGAGGCCAATGGCGCTGACCTCTACGGTGAGGCCCGCACCGTTGATGCGATGGTGCCACGCGGGGCGCGGATCCTCGACGCCGGTTGCGGCCCAGGTCGTCACGCCGGTTGGCTTCATGAGCGCGGGCACATCGTCGTCGGAGTCGATGTTGACCCGGTCCTCATCGCCGCCGCCAACCAGGACCGCCCTGGACCCACCTTCGTGGTCGGTGACCTCGCCGAACTGGATCTACCAGCACAAGGCATTGAGGCCGACTTCGATGTGATCCTCAGCGCCGGGAATGTCATGGGTTTCCTCGCCCCCTCAACCAGGGTTGAGGTACTGCGACGAATCGGTGAGCATCTGGCCAGCGATGGCCGCGCGATCATCGGTTTTGGTGCGGGCCGAGGCTACGAATTCACCGATTTCCTGGCAGATGCCCAAACAGCGGGCTTGACCCTGGAGCAGGCCTTCGCCACCTGGGATCTACGCCCATGGCAACCTGACAGTGACTTCCTAGTTGCTGTTCTTAGTCGCGCCTGATTCGGTTTTCCGCTTCGACATGGCGGAGTAGATGACCACGACCAGCATGGCGATCGCCACATACATCGCGATCTTGGCGTAGGCATCCAACAGCTGGACAGCTACCTCACCAGCGCTCCATCCCAGCCAGAAGAAGATGACCAGCCACACCACCGAAACCAGATAGTCGTAGAGCAGGAATCGCTTCAACGACATGCCGGTGGCCCCCGAGAGCACGAAGACCACGGGGGCCAGCGGCAATGGGACTGGAAGCCGAGCGATAACGAAGGCCCACGGGCCGAGTTTGTTGCTCCACTTCTCCACCAAGGCATAGTTGCGAGCGGCACGTTTACTCTGCCCAGACCAGACCTCGATCATGCCGCGACCCCACAGCTTCCCGGCCCACCAATAGATCCAGTCGAATTTCAGGCTCAGCACCGAGGCCACCAGCAACACCACCGGCCACCACGGCAGCTGCCCAACCGCGGCCAATGCTCCCGAGGCGGCAACCGATGCCCGACCACCGTTGAGCATGGCCGACCAAGCCGGGACCTCTGCGATCAGCCAGGCTCGCATGGGCAGCATGATCAAGCCATAGACCGCAGCAATGCCGAACCAGGTCATGCAGGCGATATCAGCCCGCTCTGGCTTCTTCTGCCAGGGCATGCCCTCTGCCTGCCACCACTGCTGGGTGTTATCCGTCGGCTGCTGGTTGTCGCTCACTCGAACGATGGTACGTGACCCGGCAATAAACCCCGGGTTATGACCTAACGGAGGGGCTCTGTTCAGCCACGTTCAGATGCTGTTAGCCTTGCGCTTAAGAGGTGTTAGCAACACTTCCAACCCACTACGGATCGTCGGGCACGTACCTGCCCGTGGAAAGGAACGTGGCATGGCCACTGTTAGCTACCGTGACGCTTCACGCGTCTACCCCGGCTCTGATCGCCCCGCAGTCAACAAGCTGAACCTTGAGATTGAAGACGGCGAATTCATGGTGCTCGTGGGCCCCTCCGGCTGCGGCAAGTCCACCTCGCTGCGCATGCTGGCTGGTCTCGAAGAGGTCAACTCTGGTGCCATCTTCATCGGTGATCGCGACGTCACCGACCTGCCGCCGAAGGACCGCGACATCGCGATGGTCTTCCAGAACTACGCGCTGTACCCGCACATGACCGTCGCCGACAACATGGGCTTCGCCCTCAAGATGCAGAATGTCCCCAAGGCCGAGCGGGACAAGCGAGTGAAGGAAGCCGCCCATCTGCTGGGTCTGGAAGATTTCCTGGCTCGTAAGCCGAAGGCGCTCTCCGGTGGTCAGCGGCAGCGTGTCGCCATGGGTCGTGCCATCGTGCGTCAGCCGCAGGTCTTCCTCATGGATGAGCCGCTGTCGAACCTTGATGCCAAGCTGCGCGTTTCCACCCGTACCCAGATCGCGGCACTGCAGCGTCGCCTGGGTGTCACCACCGTCTATGTCACCCACGACCAGGTTGAGGCCATGACGATGGGTGATCGCGTCGCGGTGATGAAGGACGGCATCCTGCAGCAGGTCGACTCCCCGCTGGCCCTGTACGACACCCCGAAGAACTTGTTCGTCGCTGGCTTCATCGGCTCCCCAGCCATGAACCTCATGGAAGGCGCTGTTGTCGATGGCGGCGTCAAGGTGGGCGACTATGTGGTGCCAGTGGCCCGTGAGATCCTGGCCAAGGCGGAGGGCGAATCCACCCTGACCCTCGGTATCCGTCCCGAGGCCCTCCATATCTCCACCGATGGCCAGGGCATTGGCCTCGATATCGCCGTGGTGGAGGAGCTGGGTGCTGACTCCTACCTGTATGGCACCTTGGCTGGTTTGGCCGAGGATGAGCTGGTTGGTGCCCAGCAGTTCGTGGCCCGTGTGGGCGCGCGCCAGGCCCCCGCTAAGGGCGAAACTGTTCGCTTGGCGGCTGACCCGTCCAATGTCCACGTCTTCAGCAACAAGACCCAGGAACGCATTTCCTGAACCTCTTCTCACCAAGGGGCTCCCGCGATCTCAAAGGACCCCTCCTTACCAAGGGGCTCCCGATCTCGGGGGCCCCTTGTGGGTATCAGACCATCCTGCCTTAGCCGCTCCCCCACACCCCGACCACGGCCCACCCCTTCAGTCCCTATCCCACCCCAACCTGCTTTTCTGCGATTCATCCGCTCGAAACGCCCCAAGAAACCCCATAACCCGCACAAAAGCAGGCGAATCCCTTCCAGACATGCGGTGGGTGGCCATGTCATCGGCTGCATGGTCGGGCTGGCGCACAAAAGCAGGCGAATCCCTTCCAGACATGCGGTGGTCGACCTACCTGCCGCTTCGGACCGCTACATTGGAGCCGATCTTTGGAGGATAGATGGCAGAACTGGGACGTTGGACGCGCGCGATGAGGGCGGGGCTTGGAACCGATACCGCTCACCAAGCGGTGGTACCGCCGATCCATTTGTCGACGAATTATGTCTTCGCTGCCCCCGACCAGCCGGGCCGATATGACTATTCCCGCAGCGGCAACCCCACCCGCGACCTGCTCGGGGAGGCCTTGGCTGAGTTGGAGGGCGGAGCTGGGGCGATCCCAGTGGCCACCGGCTTGGCTGCGATTACCCTTCTCGTCGAGGCCACGGTTCCTGTTGGCGGCGTGGTGGTGTGCCAGCACGATTGTTACGGCGGCACCTGGAGGTTGCTGGATTACTTGGCCAGGCAGGGACGGTTGGAGGCCCGTTTCGTCGACGTCAACGATGCCGCAGCCTTCACCCAGGCCCTCCACGGGGCATCCCTAATGCTGGCCGAAACCCCGTCGAATCCGTTGCTACGGATCACCGACATCCGCGCGACCGCTGCTGCCACCCACGAGGCGGGTGCCCTGCTGGCAGTGGATAACACGTTCTGTTCACCGCTGCTGCAACGCCCTCTAGAGCTAGGAGCCGACCTGGTGGTGCATTCCACCACCAAATTCATCAACGGCCACTCCGATGTGGTGGGTGGCGCCTTGATCGTCAAGGATGCTGACCAGGCCGAGCAGATGCGCTGGCTGGCCAATGTCTTGGGGCTGACCGCTGGCGCTTTCGATTCTTATCTGACGTTGCGGGGGCTGCGCACCCTCGATGCTCGGATCCGCATGCATGCCCTGGGAACTGATGCAGTCGTTGAGGCTGCGCTGGGTCATCCAGCGGTAGCCGCCCTGTACTGGCCGGGTCTGCCCGATCATCCGGGTCACGACGTGGCGGCCCAGCAGCAATCCGGATTCGGTTCCTTACTCACCATCGATCTGGTCCAGGGCCGGGACGCGGTGCTGCGTTTCCTCGATGGCCTGCAGATCTTCCACCTTGCCGAATCCCTGGGTGGAGTGGAGTCGCTGATCTGCCATCCTGCGACGATGACCCACGCTGGGATGTCCCCCCAGGCCAGGGAAAGGGCCGGGATCACCGACGGGATGGCGCGGCTCAGCGTCGGCTTGGAATCCCCAGAGGATCTGGCAGCTACCGTGACCGAAGCCTTGAACCGCGCAGCCTCCTGACCCTCACCCGTCGACCGGTCCCTGCGATACCACCGTCAGCCTAGAGGAACGGTCCACGCGATAACAAGCGCTGACAATCTGCCCCCAGCAGAGCAGGGACGAGGGAATCCCCAACCCACAAGCACCCACACGATGACAGGCGTGGAGGTTCGGCCTCCCTTCACCGCTGTGCACCATTCCCACCCGCGTTGCCTCAGCTGCCGGCACTCCAGCGACGCGATCTGCCGGCGGCGTTCTTAGGGTGAGCTTGTGGTTCCCAACAGGGGCCAGAGCTGTGGTCACAATATGGTCTCGACTGATCTACAATGGTCCAACCAATTTGGTTCTTCCTAGGATGCAGTCAATGACCACACTCGCGCAGCCCGACGACAACCCCATCGATCCCTGGCAGGGGTTCAGCCCCGGACCATGGCAGCAGAGCATTGACGTCAGAGATTTTGTGCAGCGCAACTACCGCCCCTTCGAAGGTGATGCCAGCTTCCTGGCCGGCCCCACGGAGAAGACCCTCAGGGTATGGAACACCCTGGAAAGCGATTACCTCAGCGTTGAGCGCGCCCGCCGAGTCTTTGATGTCGACACCGACACCCCCGCCGATATCGACGCCTTCCCCGCCGGTTACATCAGCGACGATGACGATGTCGTCGTCGGTTTACAAACAGATACGCCACTGAAGCGGGCGATGATGCCCAATGGCGGCTGGCGGATGGTTGAGACCGCCATCAAGGAGGCGGGGAAGCAACCCAACGATCGGGTTCGCGATATCTTCACCAAATACCGCAAGACCCACAATGAAGCGGTCTTCGACATCTACACCCCACGGATCCGCGCCGCCCGATCCTCACACATCATTACAGGGCTGCCCGATGCTTACGGTCGCGGCCGGATCATCGGCGACTATCGCCGGGTCGCCCTCTACGGCGTCGATCGGCTCATCGAGGCCAAGCAGGCAGACAAGGCGGCCGTCGATGAGCAGCCTTTCAGCGAGCATTGGGCCCGCTACCGTGAGGAACATGCCGAGCAGATCAAGGCCTTGCAGAAACTCAAGGCCATGGCCGCCAGCTACGGTTTCGACATCTCTCGCCCTGCTGCCACCGCCCAGGAAGCTGTGCAGTGGACCTACTTCGGCTATCTGGCCTCCATCAAATCCCAGGATGGGGCCGCGATGAGCATCGGGCGGCTGTCTGGATTCTTCGACTGCTACTTCGACCGCGACCTGGCCGCAGGACTGATCACCGAATCCCAGGCCCAAGAAATCATCGACGCCTTGGTGATCAAACTACGGATCGTTCGGTTCCTGCGCACCATCGACTACGACCAGATCTTCTCCGGCGATCCTTATTGGGCTACCTGGTCCGATGCCGGCCTGGGCGAGGATGGCCGCACGCTAGTGACGAAGACCTCCTTCCGGTTACTGCAAACCCTGCGTAACCTCGGTCCGGCACCAGAGCCGAATATCACCATCTTCTGGGATCCGAAGCTGCCCCAGGGTTACAAGGATTTCTGTTCTGCTATCTCAATCGAGACCTCCTCGATCCAATACGAGGCCGATGAGCAGATCCGCTCCCATTGGGGGGATGACGCGGCTATCGCCTGCTGCGTTTCTCCAATGCGGGTGGGCAAGCAGATGCAGTTCTTTGGGGCCCGGATGAATGCGGCGAAGACCCTGCTTTATGCCATCAATGGTGGCCGCGACGAGATGAGTGGCCGCCTAGTGGTGCCAGATCATGAGGGTGTGGTCGGTGATGGCCCCCTCGATTTCGACGACGTGTGGCTGCGCTACGAGAAAATGCTGGATTGGGTGGTGGCCACCTATGTGGAGGCTCTCAATATCATCCACTATTGCCACGATCGCTATGCCTATGAGTCCATCGAAATGGCGCTGCACGACTCGGAGATCGTGCGCACTTTGGGCTGCGGTATCGCTGGCCTATCGATCGTCGCGGATTCCCTGTCGGCAATTAAATATGCGAAGGTCACCCCGGTGCGCGATGAGACCGGGTTGGTGGTCGACTATGTCACCGAAGGCGACTTCCCCACCTACGGCAATGACGACGACCGTGCCGACGAGATCGCAGCCACGGTGGTGCACACCGTGATGAGCAAGATCAAGGAGATCCCGCTCTACCGCGACGCCATCCCCACCCAATCGGTGCTGACGATCACCTCCAATGTGGTCTACGGAAAGGCGACGGGCTCATTCCCCTCTGGCCACCGGGCGGGAACTCCCTTCGCCCCGGGTGCGAATCCCGAAAACGGCGTGGACAGCCACGGCATGCTGGCCTCCATGCTCAGCGTCGGCAAGCTTGACTATGCCGATGCGTTAGACGGTATTTCCCTTACCAACACCATCACCCCAAGCGCGTTGGGCCGCACGAAGCAGGAGCAGGTAGACAACCTGGTCGGCATCCTCGATGCGGGCTTCGTGCCGGAATGCTAAGACAGGAGACTGATATGGCAATCAAGAGCTACGACGAGCGGGTCGCCGATATGGCGGCTGGTCGCGAGGAACGCGGGGATACTCCCGGGCTATTCCACGCCAATATCAATGTGCTCAATCGCGAAACCCTCGAAGACGCGATGGAAAACCCAGAGAACTACCCCAATTTGACGGTGCGGGTCTCTGGCTATGCAGTCAACTTCGTCAAACTCACCAAGGAACAGCAGCGCGACGTGCTCTCCCGCACGTTCCACGAGGGTTCCTGAGTGAAGGGCAGCTGCGCCGACGGGGTTTCCGGGGAGTATCGGCCCCAGCCCATCGAGCTGGAATTTCCTCGGTTGCGTGTCGGCGGAGCTGGCACCGCAGGATTGGGCCTGGCCAGTGAACTGGAGCGCTCGGATCAGCTGGCGCTGGTGCGCTCCGGGGAGCTGGCAGCCATGCATTCCTGGGAGCTGGTGACCGGGGTCGATGGTCCCGGCACCAGGATGACGGTGTTTCTGTCAGGGTGCCCGTTGCGCTGCCTGTACTGCCACAACCCAGACACCATGTTCGCAGCCAAGGGGCAACCCGTGCTGCTGTCTGAGTTGGTGGCTCGGTTGCGTCGTTACCGCGGCATTTTTAAGGCCACCAAGGGTGGGTTGACTATCTCTGGTGGTGAACCGCTGATGCAGCCCGCTTTCGTGGGGAGGCTACTGGCGGAGGCTAAGGCGCTGGGCATCCACACCGCCATCGACACCTCAGGATTTCTCGGTTCACATGCCACCGACGAGCTACTCGACGATGTCGACTTAGTACTTCTGGATATCAAGTCCGGGATCCCGGAGGTCTATGAGCGCACTACCGGCCGGTCGCTGCAACCCACCTTGGACTTTGCCTCCCGGTTGGCGATGCGCGGTAGTGAGGAGGTGTGGATCCGGTTCGTGTGTGTGCCAGGACTCACCGACGATGTCGCCAACGTGGATGCGGTGGCCGATATCGTCGCGGCCATTCCGGTGGTATCCCGCGTCGAGGTGCTGCCCTTCCACCAGATGGGCCGGGACAAATGGCGCAGCTTAGGCATGCCCTATCAGCTGGCGCAACTGGCACCACCCTCGGCTGAGACCGTTGACAGAGTCCGTGACCAGTTTCGATCCCGGGGGCTGGTGACCTATTAGCCGGGGATCCTAACTTTCCGCGATGAGCTGCACTTTTGGCCAGATCTTGACCCTTTTGGGGGTAAATTGCACGTTGTCGGGGCCAAGTTCTAGGTAAAATCCAAGCGTGCCAAGATTCCTAGCAGCGAAGCCGGATGCAGCGTTGATCCGCCTGCCGTGGAACACACCTCTTGAAGCGTGGCCTACGCAGTACCTCGTAGCACTACCACGAGGTATCTCCCGCCACGTCGTGCGGTTCATCCAGGTAGGCAAGGAGGTGCTGGCGGCAAAAGAAGTGTTGGAAGAGGTGGCGGTGCATGAGTATCGCCAGCTCACGGAACTACGTCGCTTGGGCGTACCTGCGGTGGAACCGGTGGGTGTGGTGCTGGGTCGTGAGACCGTCGATGGCAGCCCGCTAGATACCATCTTGTTGACCCGCCATCTCCCCTTCTCTCTTCCCTACCGCGCGTTGTTCTACTCCGGGGTGAAGCTGGATACGGTTAACCGGTTGCTGGATGCGATGGTGGCACTGTTTGCCCGGCTCCATCTGACTGGCTTCTACTGGGGCGATGTGTCCTTGTCCAATATTTTGTTCCGACGTGATGCCGGGGAATTCGCGGCCTATCTCGTCGACGCGGAAACCGGCGAGGTCCATCCCAGCCTCACCAAGGGGCAGCGCACCCACGATCTGCAGATCGCCCGGACCAATCTGTTCGGGGAGTTCTGCGACCTCGAGGCAGGCGGCATGCTGGATCCATCGTTGGATCCGCAGTGGCTGGTGGACACCATCGAGGAGCGATACCACAGCTTGTGGGCCGAGTTGACTGGGGTTGAGGAGTTTAGCGATTCCGAAATGTACCGGCTGGAGGGCCGGGTTCGTCGGCTCAATGCCTTAGGTTTCGATGTGGCCGAGATCGATGTCTCGACCTCCCCGGATGGCCGCACCATCAGGATGCAGCCGAAGGTCGTGGAGGCTGGGCATCATGCCCGGCGGTTGATGAGGTTGACCGGGTTGGATGCTGAAGAGCATCAAGCCAGGCGGCTGCTCAACGATATGGACACCTTCCGAACCAAGCTGCCGCCGACGATGGGAGAACCTGTCGTCGCCCACAAATGGTTAATGGAGGTTTTTGAACCGGCCGTGAGCCGGATCCCCGCTCATCTTCAAGGGAAGCGGGAACCAGCTCAGTTCTTCCACGAATTATTGGATTACCGCTGGTATCAGTCGCAGCGGGAGAACCGGGAGGTTTCGACGGAGGAGGCAGCGGCCGGCTACATCGCCGATGTGTTGTCGCTGCTGCCCGACGAGGCGATGAGCAATGTTGAACCCGTCGGTCAGGAGTGGGCCAATAGATACGACCCCTCACAGGGATTCGTCGACGAGGACTACGAAAAACCCTACGATCCTTGGGAGGACGAAGCCAACGACCCCGACGTGCCGGTCAGTTACGGTTTCGATATTGAGGCCTTACGCGCCAAGGCAGCCCGACAACAGCAACCCTGAACTCTCCGGCAGGCTGCTCGGTTCAAGTAGGGGTGCTCGGGGAATCTGGGGTGGTTGGATCAGCTCACCGATCTCGGCTGTTGCCTGTGCGATGGCGAGTCAAACGCCGTCAGGCGAGGCGGTATTAGACTTCAGGGGTGAGTTTACGCCTGTACAACACCGCCACCCGGTCGATCGAAGAGTTCACGCCTCTGGTTGAGGGCAAGGTCTCCATCTATCACTGTGGCCTGACTGTGCAGGCTTCGCCGCACCTAGGGCACATCCGCAAGGAGGTCGTCTTCGATGTGCTGCGTCGCTGGTTGACCCATCAAGGCTACGAGGTCACTGTGGTGGCTAATGTCACCGACATTGATGACAAGATCTTGGCTAAATCAGCCGAGGCCGGGGTGCCGTGGTTCGCTCATGCCTACCGCTATGAGCGGGAGCTGCACGACGCCTATGCCGCCTTGGGGTGCCTGCCGCCGACCTATGAACCGCGGGCCACCGGCCACATCCCGGAGATGATCGAATTGGTCGAGGCCCTGCTGGCCGCAGGCCATGCCTATATCGCCGCCGATGGCTCAGGCGATGTCTACTTTGATGTGCGTTCATGGCCACGTTATGGGGAACTGTCGGGTCAGAAGGTTGACGAGATGGCCGCAGCTGAGGATGCCGACCCGCGCGGCAAACGCGATCCTCGGGATTTCGCGCTGTGGAAGGGACACAAGCCCGGAGAGCCCGCCACTGCGTCCTGGCCAACCCCGTGGGGTCGGGGACGTCCGGGCTGGCATCTCGAATGCTCGGCTATGGCGGGGAAATATCTGGGCCAGGAGTTCGACATCCACGGTGGTGGCATTGACCTGCGATTCCCGCATCACGAGAACGAACTCGCCCAGTCAGCCGCGGCAGGCTGCGCCTTCGCCCGGATCTGGATGCACAACGCCTGGGTGACCATGGCCGGAGAGAAGATGAGTAAATCACTGGGCAATACCGCCCTCGTCTCCGAGGTGACCCGGGTTTTCGATCCGCGGGCGGTGCGCTTCTTCCTGGCTGCGCCCCACTACCGCAGCCAAATCGAGTTCTCCCCCGCCGATATTGACAGTCGCGGCTCTCTGGCTGAGGCGGAGAAAGGAATCGCGCGGATCGATGCTTTCCTGGCAGCCGCGGCTGAACACACCGCACCCGGGGTGGTGCGGGGACCGCAATGGGAGGCCTTCACCGCAGCCATGGATGATGATCTGGCCACCCCAGCCGCAGTGGCTGCGCTCTTCGATGCGGTGCGTGCTGGAAACCGAGCTATCACCGACCGGGACGAGCAGCTTGCTGATCTTTATGCCACGGTTTCGGCGATGACCACGATCTTGGGTATCAACCCGGCCGATGAGCCATGGGCGGCTGCCAACAGTAGCGACGATCTGACTGGCGTGGTGGATCAGTTGGTGGCCACCTTGCTGGCGCAACGCGCCGAGGCCCGAGCCGCGAAGGACTGGGCCAGCGCCGATGCGATCCGAGACACCCTGGCCGCAGCCGGGCTGACCATCACCGACACCCCCGAGGGTGCTCGGTGGAGTTTGGAGAAGAAGTGATGGCAGGCAATTCGCAGCGTCGAGGGGCCGGCAGCAAGGGCAAGAACACCGCCGCTGGGTCTGGCGGGCGGATTCGCAAATCCCTCAAAGGCAAGGGCCCAACCCCCAAGGCTGAGGATCGCGTCTATCACAAGGCCTATAAGGCCAAGCAGGAGGCGTTGAAACGGCAGGCAACCAAACCTAAAACGAAGGCCACCAAGACTGCGGTGGGCGCTGACTGGGTGGTAGGCCGTAATCCAGTGTTGGAGGCGCTGCATGCGGGGCTGCCTGTCAAACAGGCCCATATCGCTGAAGGAGCAGAACGCGACGACCGACTGCGGGATATCCTCAAATACGCCGCCGCCCATTCGATTCCGCTATTGCAGGTTACCCGCGCCGAGTTGGATCGAGCCACCGGTGGGCTCGCCCATCAAGGGGTCGCCCTGCAGCTACCGGCCTTCGACTATGCCGAGATTGACGACATCTTCACCGAGGCCTTCAACAACCCCGCTGTGGGTTTGGTGGTCGCCCTGGATGGGGTGACAGATCCGCGCAACCTTGGTGCCATCATTCGTTCCGCAGCTGCTTTCGGCGCCCAAGGTGTGGTGATTCCAGCGCGGCGTTCAGCCTCGATGACAGCTGCGGCGTGGAAGACCTCCGCCGGGGCTGCCGCACGGATTCCGGTGGCTAAGGTCACCAATCTCAACCAGACGCTGCGTCGAGCCGCTGCCGCTGGTTTCACCGTCGTCGGGTTGGCTGGTGAGAGCAAAACACCGTTGTCTGGTGTTCCAGGCGTCGATGGTCCGATCATGCTCGTGGTCGGTTCCGAGGGTGAGGGGCTGGCCCGGCTGGTTCGAGAGCATTGCGATGTCCTGGTCTCGATCCCGATCGCATCCCAGATCGAGTCCCTCAACGCTTCGGTGGCTGCCTCAGTGGCCCTCTACGAGATCTCCCAGCAGCGCAGATAGGAGGTGGCCCCAGACTCGGTGGGCGTACCCGATAGATTGAGGTCAACCATCCACCTCGTCTCAGGAGACACCGTGACTGATGCCACCGCCCTGTCTGGGGCGTACCAGACCTTGTTATCGGCAATCGCGACTGTGGAGCCCCGGATCGCGGATGCCACCCGCAGTGAATTGGCCGACCAGCGCAATTCCCTCAAACTGATCGCCTCTGAGAACTATGCCTCGTTACCAGTGCTGGCGACGATGGGCACCTGGCTGAGCGATAAATACGCCGAGGGCACCGTCGGCCACCGGTTCTATGCAGGCTGCCAGAACGTCGACACTGTGGAGGCTGTGGCTGCCGAGCATGCCCGTGAGTTGTTCGGCGCAGAATATGCCTACGCCCAACCGCACTCCGGGATCGATGCGAACCTCACCGCCTTCTGGGCGATTCTCGCCAACCGGATCGAGGCCCCGGCACTAGCGGAATTCGGGGCCAAGGGTGTGGCAGATCTTACTGAGAAGGATTGGGAGACCCTGCGTCGCCGCTTCGGTGAGCAACGGCTCATGGGCATGAGCCTGGATGCGGGCGGTCACCTCACCCACGGTTTCCGACCCAATGTGTCCGGCAAGATGTTCCATCAGCGGGCTTATGGCACCGATCCCGAAACCCAGCTGCTCGACTATGACAAGTTGGCAGCCGAGGTCCGGGAGTTCAAACCCCTTATCCTGGTGGCCGGCTACTCCGCTTACCCACGTCGGGTGAATTTCGCGAAGATGCGCGAAATCGCCGATGAGGTAGGCGCAGTGCTCATGGTCGATATGGCCCACTTCGCTGGGCTGGTGGCCGGCAAGGTGTTCACCGGAGATGAGGATCCAGTGCCACACGCCCAGGTGGTCACCACCACCACCCATAAGTCGCTACGTGGCCCGCGCGGTGGCCTAGTGCTAGCCACCCAAGAGTTCGCCCCGTCGGTGGATCGCGGCTGTCCCTTGGTACTCGGCGGCCCGCTGTCCCACATCATGGCCGCTAAGGCGGTGGCCCTGGCTGAGGCCCGCACTGAGGCCTTCCGCAGCTACGCCCAGAATGTGGCCAACAACGCCAAGGCGCTGGCTGAGGGGCTGCTTCGTCGCGGAGTGCGACTGGTCACTGGCGGTACCGACAACCACATTGTGCTGATGGATGTCCGCGATTTCGGTCTGACCGGTCGGCAGGCCGAGGCCGCGCTGCTGGAGTCCGGGATCGTTACCAACCGCAACTCGGTGCCCAACGATCCCAACGGCGCGTGGTACACCACCGGTGTACGGCTGGGGACCCCGGCGCTAACTTCGCGTGGGTTCACCACCTCCGATATGGATGCGGTGGCTGAGATGATCGCCGGGGTATTGAAGGCCACCTCCCCCACCACCACCTCTGCAGGCGCACCCAGCAAGGCCAAATATGATCTCAGCGACGAGGCCCGCAGCGCGTCGTTGGCTCAGGCCGAGGCGCTCCTGGCTGCTCATCCGCTCTATCCGGGATTCGAGTTGTAAGCGCACATACTGGCACCTGGTGGGAAAGGAATTTCCTACCAGGTGCTCCCCCGAGCGTGGGGTCAAGCGGTGGAAGCAACGCCGATGCGTTCATATGCTTCGCACGGGGTGAGCCGTCCTTGGGATACTCAGGGACGTTCATTCAGTTTTTCATAGATGGCGCCCTGGGTAGGGCTGATGTGTGGTGATTCCGGTGCCAATGGGTAAGTAGTCACGGACCAGCCCATCCACATGATCCGCTTCGCCATGCGCCGCAGCGAGCATCCCTCTTGCGGCCCCGTAGCGATAGCCGCCCTGTTCCCCACCGCGAATAAAACCGCGTCTGGCAAGCACTATTGCTACGACCCTATGACATCATCCCCGAAGAGGCCGACAGCAAACAAACCAATCCCGCAACGCGACACTCTCTATCTCTTCTGGGCATAAAACAACTCAGGATCCACCGGAACCTCATCTAACCCATTCAACCGATACGTCTCCAACACCGCATCCACCACCTGCCGCGGCTGCCACGACAACGGAACCCGAATCAAA
>JBHAEB010000204.1:0-24071 GCA_041855345.1 Arachnia sp.
CGTTGGCCGAAGTCTGAAACGACCGCCAGGATCAGCTCCTCCTGGGAGGCAAAGTTGCGATACAAGGTGGCGATCCCCACCCCCGCCGCCGCGGCGACGGCCGATAGCTTCAAGTCTCTGCCGTGGGTGGATACGAGCCTGCGCGCGGCCGCGATCAGGGCTGCCCGGTTGGCTTCAGCGTCGGCTCGCTTGCGGGGGTTGTCTACAGACATACGGAGGAATATACTCCATTTAAACGGAGGAAAGTCCTCCACATAGGGCTTCGGCTCGACGTCAAGGAGCAAACATGAGTGACCTGCAGATCGACATCACCATCAACCAGCAGCACTACACCCTGGAGCAACTCGACCGCTACGAGTACGAGCGCACCCTCCACGTCCTGCACGAGATGAAGCGGCTGGGAGCCCCTGTGCGTGACGGCGACGTGGAACTATCCCACACCGACATCAACTGGCTGGATCCGCAGCGCGCGCAGGAGATCTCCCTGGACCTGCGCTGCGATCTCGGCGAGGAGGGCATCGTCGCGCTGTATCGCGAGGTCTTGGCCGACTCTGATGCCCGCTGGAAGAAGTTCAGCCAGGACTACACCCCCGGCGAGGTCCACACCTCCCAAACCGACATCACGATGACGGGAGTGTCCCTGCCGGAAACCATGAGGGTTCTTTCGGGTGCCGTCCTGCGAAACTCGCTGGCTGTCATGCCGGAGCACTTCATGGTCGTCGGCGACATCAGCTCAGGCCAGCAACGCATCATGGAAACCTTTGGGTTGTTCGGGGAGCCCACCTTCGTCTACGGCACCGCCTCGACCGAGTTCCCCGACTACATGCCCTTCACCGCTGACCCCGAATATCCCTCACGGCTTTACGGCGAGCTACTTCTCCTCAGCGACAGCACCGAGATTCACGTCGGAGCCGCCCACCAGTTCCGCACACAGCCCGATGGGTTCACCATACGCTCGATCTTCTTCTGCCCGAAGGGCGCGCCGCGAGCCATCGCCGACGGCCACACCCTGCACTTCGCGATCGAGCTGACCCGGGGCATGCGGATCGCGCATCAGCGCCTCACCGAGAATGGCTCCGCATCCGAATAGTAGGTAGCAGGTGCCCCTGATCCCGGCCTCGGTCGAGGTCAGGGGCCAAACCCAAGGTCACCAGGGTCAGCGAACCACATCCGTGGTTTCAACACGCTCGCGCCCGACCGTGCCGCAGGTGCACCAGGCGATGTCCTGTGGCCGCCGGATGGAGTCGATGGCTATGGGGGAATCGTTGGGTGTCATCGGCTGACGACGATCACTTAGGGTAGAAGGCAAAGGTAGAATGGCGATGTGGCAAGTCTGAACATTAAGGACCCCGAGGTCTATCGGATGGCGCGCCAACTCGCTGCACAACGACGAACCTCAGCGACTGGTGCGGTTCGCGAGGCCCTACGGGAAGCCTTAGAGCGGGCGGATCAGGAACGTGCCGGTATGGCTCAGCGGTTGCTTGATATCGGCAGGCGGAGCGCAGCTAGGCCCGAACCATTTTTGAGTGAGGACGACTTATACACCGAGGAAGGGCTGCCTCGATGATCGTCGATACCTCTGCGATGGTCGCGATCTTGCGTAACGAACCCGTGGCTTCTGAGCTTGTGTTGAAGATCGAGGAGGCAGACGAGGTCCTAGTCTCCACGGCGACGGTCCTTGAGGCTTCCCTCGTCGTGGGGCCGTCGCGGCAGCAAGATTTAGACGAGTTGTTGGCGAGCATGAGAGCCCGGATCGTGCCCTTCGACCAGGATCAGCTTGATGTGGCTCGATGGGCTCATGCCCAGTACAGCCGTGGTAGCGGATCTCCCGCCCGTTTGAACTATGGGGACTGCTTCCCATATGCCCTGGCAAAGGTGGCGGATGCGCCATTGCTCTTCATCGGCGACGACTTCCCGCATACCGATGTCAGGTGTGCTTGAGAAGTAGGTGCACGGGTTTTCATGATGTCTTGATTGTCGAGGCCATCGCCCATGATCGCTGAGGCTGAACCTGACGTCAGTTTTGCCGCGAACCCCGTTCTGGGAAGCCATACCATTGAGCTCGTGTGCACTCCGAACCAGCCCACCGATCAGCAACTCAGTGAAGAGGATGTGGGCGAGCTGTTCGCCGCTGCTGTGGCCCGCCTTGGCCAAGAGGACCCGTCGATCCCGGTCCTGCTGCAAGCCCTCTCTGCGGCTCGCGGCAACGGCGTGCCTCGGCTCGGGCCGGTGTGGGCCACCATCGCTGGGGCGCTTGGGACCACAGTCTCGCCTGAGGACATCGATCGTTGTCTGGAGTTGGCTGCGCCCTATCTGGTGATCTCCGTCGAGCATGGACAAGAGGTCGTCGGCATGGCCGACCCCACCTTCCAGGAACACTTCGATCCCGCATGGACCCCAGAGCTGAAGGCATCCGTCGCTGAGGCATTAATCCGTCTAGCTGACGACACCTGGGCAGACCTCAATTCATACCTGGTGGCCTACCTGGCCGAACACGTCGGGGATGGCCAGCAGTGGGACACCCTGATAGCCCATCCACGCCTCCTTGACGTTCTGGACCCAAACAGCATCACCCGGGAAGTAATGCGCACCCTGTTTGGCCACCACCAAATCCCACCAGAACTAGCCGGGATGCTAGACGCTGCGCCAGACTTGCGCACCGCCAGCCCAAAGGACCGGCAAGGAATCCGCCAACTAGCCACAGCCTCCTACACCTCTAACCCGCAGCTGACCTCAGACCCAACGAAGTGGTCCGTAACGGCAAGCTCTCGCATCAGACGAACCCCGCACCTGCGCCTCACCGGCCACACCAACGCGGTCAACGCTGTCACCTCCTTCACCGCCAACGACGGCCGCACCCTCCTCGCCACCGGAAGCGGCGACGAAACCGTGCGAATCTGGGACCCAACCACCGGCCAACCCATCGGCCACCCACTCACTGGCCACACCGACGACGTGAACGCTGCCACCTCCTTCACCACCGACGACGGCCACCCATTGTTGGCCACCGCCAGCGAGGACCACACTGTGCGGATCTGGGATCCGAACACCGGCCACAGCGTCGGCCAACCCCTCACCGGCCACACCTACTGGGTAAACGCAGTCACCGCCTTCACCGCCCACGACGGCCGAACCCAGCTCGCCACCGCCAGCAGCGATCGCACCGTGCGGATCTGGGACCCCACCACGGGACAAAGCGCTGGCGGACCACTCACCGGCCACACCCACTGGGTAAACGCAGCCACCGCTTTCACCGCCGACGACGGCCGCACCCTACTGGCCACCGGAAGCCGCGACGAAACCGTGCGGATCTGGGACCCCACCACCGGCCACACTGTTGGGAAACCCCTCACCGGCCACACCGGTTGGGTTTGGGCGGTCACCGCCTTCACTCAAGACGACCGAACCCTGCTGGCCAGCTCCAGCGACAAAACAGTGCGAATCTGGGATTCGGCTACCGGCGAAAGTGTTGGTGAACCACTTACCGGCCACACCGACTGGGTTTGGGCGGTCACCGCCTTCACCACCAAAGACGGCCACACCCTCCTCGCAACCGCCAGCAACGACCACACCGTGCGGATCTGGGACCCAACCACCGGCCACAGTATTGGCGAACCACTTACCGGCCACACCGGCTATGTCTGGGCAGTCACCGCCTTCACTCAAGACGGCCGCACCCTCCTCGCCACCGGAAGCCAGGACGAAACCGTACGGATCTGGGACCCCACCGGCCACCGTGTCGGAGACCCCCTCACCGGCCACACCAACTGGGTTCAGGAAGTCGCCGCCTTCACCACCCAGGATGGCCGTACCCTGCTTGCCACCGGAAGCCACGACAAGACAGTGCGGATCTGGGACCCCACCACGGGGCAAAGCGCTGGTGGACCCCTCACCGGCCATACCGACGCGATAAACGCTGTCACCTCATTCACCACCCAGGATGGCCGCACCCTGCTCGCCACCGGAAGCCACGACAAAACAGTGCGGATCTGGGACCCAACCACCGGCCAACCCATCGGGAATCCCTTCACCGGCCACACCGGCGGGGTAATCGCAGTCACCTCATTCACCACCCAGGATGGCCGCACCCTGCTCGCCACCGGAAGCGACGACGAAACCATGCGAATCTGGGACCCAACCACCGGCCACACTGTTGGGAAACCCCTCACCGGCCACACCGGCGGGGTGCACGCTATTACATCCTTCACCTCCCACGACGACCGAACCCTGCTGGCCACCGCCAGCAACGACGAAACAGTGCGAATCTGGGACCCCACCACCGGTGAAAATGTTGGTGAGCCCCTCACCGGCCACACCGACTGGGTCACAGCAGTCGCCGCCTTCACCACCAAAAACGGCCAAACCCTACTAGCCACCGCCAGCAACGACGAAACAGTGCGAATCTGGGACCCCACCACCGGTGAAAATGTTGGTGAGCCCCTCACCGGCCACACCGACTGGGTCACAGCAGTCGCCGCCTTCACCACCGACGACGGCCGCACCTTGCTGGCCACCGCCAGCGACGACCAAACAGTGAAGATCTGGGACCCATCACTACAAGAGCCAGATCAGCTGATTAAGACACTCCCACTAGGCACGACCCCGCGGGCGCTCAACGCATTACCGGACGGCACCCTGCTAGTTGGGCTGGAGGATGGCTGGGCCAGGCTCCGGCTGCCCGACTCGCTACTCCTCAACTGAGCCGTATCATCGAGGCCGTGTGCACCCCGAACCAGGACGCCGACCAGCAGCTCAGTGAAGAGACCCTGGAAGAGTCGTTCGCCGCTGCTGTGACCCGCCTGGGCCGAGAGGACCCGTCCATCCCGGTGCTGCTGCAAGCCCTCTCGGCGGCTCGAGGCCATGGTGTGCCTCGGCGGGGGCGGGTATGGGCCACCATCGCTGGGGCGCTTGGAACCACAGTTTCGCTAGAGGACATCGACCGTTGCCTAGAAATGGCCGCACCCTACCTGACAATCTCTGCTGAACACGGACAAGAGATCGTCCGCCTGGCCCACCGCATCTTCCACCAACACTTCGAACCCACATGGACCGCTGAGCGAAAAGCGGATGTTGCCGAGGCACTAATCCGTCTGGCTGACGACACCTGGGAAGCCCTCAACCCTTACCTGGTGACATACCTGGCCGAACACATCGCAGACGGCGCCCGATGGGACACCCTCATAGCCCATCCACGCCTCCTCGACGTCCTAGACATAGACAGCATCACCCGGGAAGTAATGCGCACCCTATTTGGCCACCGCCAAATCCCACCAGAACTAGCCGGGATATTGGCCGCTGCGCCAGACTTGCGCACCGCCAGCCCACAAGACCGGCAAGGTATCCGCCAACTAGCCACCGCCTCCTACACCTCCACCCCCCTACCAACCCCCGACCCGACAAAATGGTCCGTAGCAGCAAGCTCCCGTACCAGACGAACCCCGCACCTACGCATCACCGGCCACACGGCCTCTGTCTGGGCTGTCACATCCTTCACCCAGGACGGCCGCACCCTCCTCGCCACCGCCAGCCACGACAGAACTGTGCGAATCTGGGACCCAGCCACCGGCCAACCCATCGGGGATCCCCTCACCGGCCACACCCGCGGGGTACGAGCTGTCACCTCATTCACGCACGAGGGCCGCCCGTTGTTGGCCACCGTCGGCGACGACAACACCGTGCGGATCTGGGACCCGGCCACCGGCCACAGCGTCGGCCAACCCCTCACCGGCCACACCGACGTGGTAAATGCAGTCACATCCTTCACCACCGAAGA
The DNA here is from genome assembly GCA_041855345.1 of Arachnia sp. GTDB lineage: Bacteria > Actinomycetota > Actinomycetes > Propionibacteriales > Propionibacteriaceae > Arachnia. Next base: position 5,774 of record JBHAEB010000204.1, read on the forward strand.
CGGCCACCCATTGCTGGCCACCGTCGGCGACGACGAAACAGTGCGGATCTGGGATCCGAACACTGGCCACAGTATTGGCGAACCACTCACCGGCCACACCCACTGGATCAATGCACTCACCGCCTTCACCACTGACGACGACCACACCCTGTTAGCTACCGCAAGCAGCGATCGCACCGTGCGAATCTGGGACCCAACCACCGGCCACAGCGTCGGCCAACCCCTCACCGGCCACACCGACTGCGTCTCGGCGGTCACCTCCTTCACCCAAGACGGCCACCCATTGCTGGCCACAGCCAGCTTCGATCGCACCGTGCAAATCTGGAATCCAGCCACCAGCCAAAACGTCGGCCAACCCCTCACCAGCCACACCGGCTATGTCAACGCACTCACCGCCTTCACCACCGACAACGGTCACACCCTGCTGGCCACCGCCAGCGACGACGAAACCGTGCGGATCTGGGATCCGACCACTGGCCACAGTGTTGGGAATCCGCTCACCGGCCACACCAGCGATGTCAACGCAGTCACCGCCTTCACCCAAGACGGCCGCACCCTGCTCGCCACCACCAGCCTCGACGAGACCGTGCGAATCTGGGACCCGACCACCGGCCAACCCATCGGTGAACCCCTCACCGGCCGCACCAACTGCGTCTTGGCTATCACCGCCTTCACGCACAACGGCCATACCCTGCTGGCCACCGGCAGTTGCGACGAAACTGTACGGATCTGGGACCCGGCCACCGGCCAAAGCGTCGGCCAACCCCTCACCGGCCACACCAACCGGGTAAACGCAATCACCGCCTTTACCACCCAAGATGGCCGCACCCTGCTCGCAACCGGAAGCGACGACAAAACCGTACGCATCTGGGACCCGACCACCGGCCAACCCATCGGGAATCCCCTCACCGGCCACGTCGGCGGGGTACGAGCTGTCACATCCTTCACCCACGACGGCCGCACCCTGCTCGCCACCGCCAGCGACGACAAAACCGTACGCATCTGGAACCCAGCCATCGGAGAGCCCATCGGCCAACCACTCACCGGCCACACCAACTGGATCCGGGCAGTCACATCCTTCACCCACGACGGCCGCACCCTGCTCGCCACCGCCAGCGACGACAAAACCGTACGCATCTGGAACCCAGCCATCGGAGAACCCTTCGGCGAGCCACTCACCGGCCACACCGACGAGGTATACGCAGTCACCGCCTTCACCCAAAACGGCCAAACCCTGCTCGCCACCGCCAGCCTCGACGGAACAGTGCGGATCTGGGATCCGACCACCGGCCAAAGCGTTGGCGAACCCCTCACCGACCACACCGACTACATCTGGGCAGTCACCTCCTTTACCCACGACGGCCACACCCTGCTAGCTACTGCCGGCGAGGACCACACCGTGCGGATCTGGGACCCATCACTACAGGAGCCAGATCCGCTGATCGCAGCGCTCCCACTAGACACTGATCCACAGTCGGTTAGCGCCCTACCAGACGGCACCCTGCTAGTCGGGCTGACCGACGGCTGGGTCAGGCTCCAACTACCCGACTCGCTACGACTCAGCTGTAGCAACACATAACCGCAACTCGTAGACCTTCGCCGTCGAGGCATTGGAACCGGCGACTGGCCATCGGGGACCCAATCGCAGGTGGGGTGACGGCCTTCTCCCAGTAGCCGATCGGCGGAAAAGAACCACCAACAGATGCCCTTACACCAACACCTGTTACGCCAATGCCAAACCCAAACCGCCGAACGCGCCGGTCATTAACATCCTTGCGCTATCGATACAATCTCTATCGCATCAATAGAAATCATTCATACAAATGCTTAAACTGCGGATCGAGTAAACTCAAGGTGAACTGTTCGTGATCAACCATGCCCACCGTCTTGTCACCGACATAGAGTTGATAAAGGAACTCGGCCATTTCTTCGGCGGTGTTGTATTTGCTGAAGTAGAGGCTGTCTTCGCCGTAGGTGACGCTGTCGTCCCGCATGGCGGTTTTGGCAAAATCGGTTTTGGTACTGGCAGGGGCAAGCACTTTCACTTGAAGTTTAGCGTCTGTCATTTTCATTTCGTGCGCCAAACCTTCGCTGAACGCGCTCACATAATATTTGCTCGCGCAATACGTGGTGGCCAGCGGCGCAAGATTGTAGCCCGCGCCCGACGAGATATTGATCAACTGTGCGCCTTCTTTGTCGGCAGAATCCTTGACAAATAGAACCGACAACACGGTCAAGGCTTCCACGTTGAGTTTAATCATGCTCAACACACGGCCCAAATCATGTTCTTTCACCGGCTCCAAGATACCGAAACCGGCGTTGTTAATCCACGTTTCGATCGGATACTGTTTCAAACTTTGATAGAACGCGGGCAGTTGCTCAATATTGGCCAAATCACAAGATTTGGCCACAATATCCACATTTGGACATTCCGCCTGAATGCTGGCTTTGATGTCATTCAATTGGTTTTCGCGGCGCGCCACCAAAATCAGGTTTTACCTTTCGAGGCAAACAAGCGCGCACTGGCTTCGCCGATGCCGCCGCTCGCGCCGGTGATCACAATATAGTTACTCATACCTACTCCTAAAAATAGAATGCCTGCTTGAAAAGAACAAATGAAAGTAAACGGATATGTGGACGGCGCCGGGGAGCGGGGGTTTATGGCGGGTCGAGGCCGACCGTCACGCTGTTTCCTCATTACTGGTGAGTAACGCTTGGCTCACGTCGCCACGATGAGGTTGGGGTCATGCTGAGTCGGCGCTGGGGGACACATCGGATTGGCGCCGATATTCCCGGCTGAATTGCGACGCGCTCGTGTATCCGACTTGACGCGCCACGGTGGCGACGTTGGCCTGGCCCAGATAGATCAGGCGACGCGCCTCAGCGAGCCGAAGGGCCTTTTGGTATTGCAGCGGGCTCATCGACGTCACGCGACGGAAGTGGTGATAGAAGCTCGACTCGCTCATGCTCACCATGGTCGATAGCGAGGCGATGTCGAGCGGCTCAGCGAAGTGCTCACGGAGCCAGTGCGTGGCTTCGGTCACCAGCCGGGTGGGTTCGTCGTCGGCGATTACCGCACGCAGCGCCGCTCCTTGTGGGGTGCAAAGCAGTCGGTAGTACAGCTCGCGCGTGATCAGTGGCGCCATGATGGCGATGTCGTGCGGGGCGTCGAGCAGCCGCAGTAGCCGGGCGAACGCGTCGCTCATTTCCGCGGTGAGGGTACCCACACCGGGCAGTTCCAGCGGTTCCGAAGCCTCCCCCGGCGGCATGTCGGCGACCAGATCCGCGAGTAGCTTGGTGTCCAGTTGTAACGTGAGTCCGATATAGGGTTGTGCCGCCGTGGCGGCGCTCACCCGGGTCACAACGGGAAGCTCCACGCCATAACACACAAACCGCGAGGGGGTCAGCACCTGCGGTTGTCCGCCAAGCCGAATCTCCTTCTCCCCGTTGAGGACCACACAGACCCCGGGTGATTGCAGATAAGCCGTGGGCTGGGTCGGTGTCCCTGTGTGGTAGAGCCACAGATTCGGCAGGCTCGTCTGGATTAGCCGATTCCCGGGAACACGTTCCAGGAATTCCAGGTTGAGGCCTGACAGCGCCGAATCCATGACTTCTCCTCCTATGGGTGTGGCCGACGAGGAAGCGTTATAGCCGCGCGTCGTAGAAGGGCACGAGCCGCTCGATTGCCTTTTCCGCATCCTTGTCATAGAGGGCGATATGCCCGGCTCCCTCGATGAGATGCAGGGTCTTGTCGGTGCTGGCGGCGCGCCGGTTCAAGGCCTCGCTGTACCAGAGCGTATCGGCCTGGGTGCCGGCGATGATCATGAGCGGCTGGGTGAGCAGCACCTCGCAGAGGTGGAATGCGTCGAAGCGCATGAGCTGCATCAGGTCCGAGACGGGGGTGGTGCTGGAGGCGTTGGGGTGCATGGCCCGCTCGGTGCGATAGTACTCAACGGCCTCGCGCATATCCGGCAGCTCGACGCCGTCCGTGGTGTGGGGCACGAGTAGGAAGTACTCGACATCGCCCCCACGAGCCTGTGCGGTGCGCCGCGCGGAGGCGGTCTCCAATTGCTCGATGAGGCCGCTGGTGCTGGGCGAGCCGTGCCCGTCCCAGCCAAACCGGAATCCGTCGCCGATGTTGACCGTGCTCACCACGCCCAGCGCCTTCACTCGCCGATCACTCATGGCGGCGGCGACAGAGTAGCCGCCACCAGCGCAGATGCCGATGAGTCCGATGCGCTCGGCGTCGACGAAATCTTGACGCACCAAGAAGTCGATGGCGGCGCTGACATCGTCGACACGGATCGACGGATTCTCCAATTGCCTCGGCTCGCCGCCGCTCGCGCCTTGGTATGACGAGTCATAGGCGAGGGCCACGTAGCCGTGTTCGGCCAGCCGTTTCGCGTACAATCCCGCGACCTGCTCTTTCACCCCGCCGGCTGGGTGCACGCTGACTAGGGCGGGATATTGCTTCGCGGCATCGAAACCCTCGGGTAGATAGAGGTGAGCGGCGATCTCGATGCCGTGATTGCTAAAGGCTACTTCCTGCATGGCTGTCTCTTCCTTGTGGATTGACGAGGACTCCCCCGAGTCGGCGGGGACCTGGCGATGACCTACTGCTCTCGTTCATCGACTCCTTGCCAGGCTAATGCGGCCTCGCCTGATTGCTTGACCCGATCCACCGGCATCGTTGCCTAATCCTCCAGAATTTCGTGGCGATCGCTGGGCATGTAGACCGACCGGCGAAGCCACGAGGGTCCGTCGGCGGACGCCAATCCACTGCAGACCTCGGGCGCGATCATGCGACCTGTGCGTCTTCTAGTGCCTCCTCCAGTCCGAACGTGATCCAGCCCACCTTGGATGAGATGGCTAGCCACAGCACAGATCTCGACGCAGCCAGGGCGCAGGCCTACGCGCTGCTAGGTGAAGTGGATTTCCCCGATGGGTTCCACCGCACCGATATTGGCGTGCCCCACTAGCCAAGTCCGTGCCGCCATAGGGGCCAGCTACGGTTGCCCGGGTCCGCCGTCGTGGTGTGCACTAGCATCCTGCCATGATCTCCATACCCGAGCTGGTGCACTTCGTCCAGGAGGGCACCATCGCGGGCCTCCAGGGTGGCGAACTGGCCGACGAGCTTGTTATCAGCATCGATTCGAAATTTAGTTCCTCTCCGGACTTCGATATCTGGACCTGCGGCGATTTCGAATTGCACTTTTGCCGACGGCGGTTGTTCTTGATTCACACCGAGTTCTTCGACGATAGCCTCACCTTGGACACTGTTCAGGCCGCGGGGATCAGGGGTGAGTGTCGGCCACATGAGTTCTTTCCGACATCACTCGTTCTGACTACCGCTAGTGGGGTGGAATTGCACTTCGAGGAGGACTCGGTGCTGTCGGCCTGCTATCGTTACTGGCCCGAGTATGGGTCAGGGGCCAAGCTAAGCTAAGGGGACCACGGCGACGCCGTCGCTCCTGCGGTAGGCATCGAGCCCCATGTTGAGCACCGCCTTGTCGATCAGCCGCTGGCCAAGCTTGCCGCCCCATCGAGCAGGGCGGCTAGGGCGCATCGAGCCGGGCGCCTAGGTGCCCCTTGGTTATCCGAGTTCGGGATAGACCGGCTGCCACATGGCGTCTTGTACCGCTTGGATCAGGTTCTCGGGCTGGCGGGTGGCCACCCCGTCGGCAATCGCTTGGCGGGCGAGGGCGACGGCCACCGTCGCCGAGGACGCGCGCAGGTTCTCAACGGGTGGTAGCAGCGCCGCACCGGGCGACGTCGGGTCGACCTGCCCGGCCACGGCCTCCGCAGCGGCCAGGAGCATCGCGTCGGTGACCTGGCTAGCACCGGACACAATGGTCCCAAGGCCCAGCCCGGGATAGAGGAGGGCATTATTGCCCTGACCGATGGTGAAGGTGGTGCCCTCATAGTCGAAGGGGTCGACGGGGATCCCGGTCGCCACCAGGGCCTTCCCCTTGGACCACGCGATCACGTCTGCTGGCATAGCCTCGATCCGCTCGGTGGGGTTCGACAGCGGCAACACGATGGGACGCTCCACCGCCGCGCTCATCGCCTCAATGACCTCCCGGGTGAAAGCGCCATGGTTCGTGGAGGTGCCGATCAGGATCGTGGGCTGGGCGCGTCGCACCACCTCAAGGAGCTCTACGGCGCCGCGGCTGGACCTCTCCCAGTCCGTGGCCTCGGCTGCGGGCCGGGCGTAGGCGGCCTGATAGTCGGGCAGGCCGGCCATATCGTCAGTGACCAGGCCGTCGCGGTCCACCAGCCAGATCCGGGACTTCGCCTCCTCCGGGCTCAGGCCGGCACGGACCATCCCGGCGTGGATCTGATCCGCCATGCCCGTGCCTGCGGTGCCGGCACCGTAGACCACTAGACGCTGGTCGGCGAAGGTTTGAGAGGTGACCTTCATCCCCGAGAACACGGCGGCCATCACGATGGCTCCAGTGCCTTGCATGTCGTCGTTGAAGATGCGGTACCGGTCCCGGTACGACACCAGGATGCGACGGGCGTTGGCTGGGCCGAAGTCCTCAAAGTGAAGCAGCGCGTTGGGGTAGAGCTCGCTGACCACCTTGAGGTATTCGTCGATGAATGCGTCATAGCGTTGACCGCGGATCCGGGCATGGCGGTTACCTAGGTAAGCCGGGTCGTTGAGCAGGGCCTCGTTGTCGGTGCCGCAGTCGAGGTTTACCGCGATGGTTCGATCGGGGTGAATGCCGGCGGCCGCGGTGTAGACGGCCAGCTTGCCCACGGAGATATCGGTGCCGTTGACCCCCCAGTCACCGATGCCCAGGATCTCCTCGGCGTCGGAGACCACGAGCAGGTCGACGTCATCCGGCCCCAAGCCGAGGGATTCGAAGGACAGCCGCACGTCCTCAATGCGATCGATGGAGAGGTAGACCGCGCGGGAACGTCGATAGTCCCGGCTCCACTTCTTGATGGCCTCGCCCACGGTGGGGTCGTAGACGATGGGCAGCAGCTCGGCGAGATGATCCGTCAGGACCCGGTAGTAGAGGACCTCATTGCGGTCATGCAATTGGTCCAAGAAGATGTACTTGTGCAGGTCCGTCGCGCATGAATGCAACTGCGCATAGGCGCGGGCCGCTTGCTGCTCCAGGGTCTCCACCGCGGAGGGGAACCGGCCAACCAGGCCCAGCCTGCGACGCTCCTCCTCACTGAATGCTGTTCCCCGGTTGGTCAATGGGTTGGTCACGATCGCGGGTTGTGGCATTGGCGCTCCTAAGGCTTGGCTACCCAACTCATGGTACGTGCCACCGCCAGGGCCACTTCGATGGGCGCGACCCCCGGAGGGCACGACCTACCTAGCCACACTAGGTTTCGGTGCTCACAGTGAGCCGCCGAGATCGAACTGGTGTTGATACAGCCTGGCATAGCTGCCGCCGGCGGCTAGGAGTTCGTCGTGGGTGCCGCGTTCGCTGACCTTGCCGGCCTCAATCACCAGGATCAGATCAGCCTGGCGGACCGTGGAGAGCCGATGGGCCACGACGATGGCGGTGCGGCCCTGCCGGGCGACGTCGAGTGCCCGTTGCACCAGCTGCTCGGAGGCGGCGTCCAGATGCGCCGTCGCCTCATCAAGCACGATCACAGGCGGCGAGATCAGCAGCAGCCGAGCGATGGCTAAGCGCTGCCGCTCGCCACCGCTCATCCGATAGCCCCGCTCCCCCACCACGGTATCCAAACCCGCAGGCAGTCGCCTCACCACATCGGCAATCTGAGCCCCTGCCAAGGCCGCCCACAACTGCTCCTCGGAAGCCCCAGGCAGGGCATAGTCGAGATTGGCTCGGATAGTGTCGTGGAATAGATGAGCATCCTGGGTGACATAACCGATGGTGCTACGTAGGCTCGCCAATCGCAGCTGACGCACATCAACCCCACCGATAGTCACCGACCCGGAATCGACGTCGTAAAGCCGGGTCAGCAACTGAGTCAACGTGGTCTTTCCAGCCCCAGAAGGCCCAACCAGAGCGACGGTTTGCCCCGGCTCGGCGCAGAAACTAATCCCGCGAATCACCGGAAGTTCCGGTTCCTCGGCGGAATGATCGTCGCTGCACAAGGAGGACACACTGACCTGTTCAGCAGCCGGGTAGGTGAACCACACATCCTCAAATGCGATGCTGGCCGGGACTGGCACATCGATGGCCTGCGGCGCATCCACGATGCTCGGGGCGATATCGAGCACCTCAAAGACCCGCTCGAAACTGACCATCGCGGTCATCACATCCACTCGCAGATTCGTCAATGCCATCAGGGGTCCATAGAGCCGGGCCAGCAGCGCCACCATCGCGGTCAACGTCCCTAAACTCATCGCACCGTCGACGACGGCCAAACCACCCAGGCCGTAAAACAGGGCGGTGGCCAATGCCCCAACCAGGGCCAGCGCGGCCATGAAGAATCGCGCCACCATGGAGATCCTCACCCCGTCAGCTGCCAGCTGTGCAGTTTGGGCATTAAAGCGGGCATTTTCCCGGGCGGGTTGTCCGAATAGTTTGACCAATAACGCACCAGAGACGGTGAACCTCTCCGTCATGGTCTGAGTGAGCTGGGCCTGATGCTCCATTCGTTCCCGAGTAAGCCCCGAAACCCGGGCGGAAACCAGCTTGGCCGGGACCATGAAGATCGGCAGCAAAACCATCGCCGCCAAGGCCAACGGCCACGACAACATCGCCATCGACACCAATACCAGCGAAACGGTGACGAGGTTACTCAAGGCCTGCGAGAAGGTGGTGGTGAACGCCTGCTGAGCCCCAGCAACATCGGCAACAACCCGCGAGACCAGCCGTCCGGTATTGGATTTCACAAAGAATGCCAGCGGCAACTGCGAGAGGTGATCGAATAGCTGATTGCGGAGCCGCTGCACCAACCCCTCACCGATCCTCGAAGAACACCAGCGTTCCACCAGCGACAACCCAGCCGCCACCACCGCCAATCCAGCGACGATCAACGACCAGGAAACAATGACATCGCGCTGACCCGCGATCACTCCGTCGTCGATGATCCGTTGGAATATCACCATCGGCAACACAGTTGCCGCACTTCCGAGCACCACCGTCGCCGCAAATACAACCAGCAACCCAGCAAAAGGCCTAGCCTGCCCCAACACCCGAGGAATCACACCAGGCTGCAGCCGATACTTCGCCAATGACCGATCCCGCGCCACCACCAACCCTTCCAACGGCCTCACAAGGCCACCTTAACGCCGCGACACCTGCTAATTCGCGACTCATCCGGCCCAAACGCCCCCGAAACCCCCGTAAGCCGCACAAAAGCAGGTGCGTCCAAACCAGCGCCCGACGGAAGCCGCCTGCTTTTCAGCGGCTTATCCGCCCGCAGCGTCCAAAATCCCCGGATGAACCGCACAAAAGCAGGTGCGGGCCGGGGCGCCGCGGCTGCGACCACATGACACCGGGGCCGCAGTCGCCTGCGGCCCCGGTACCGATATCAGTGGATTACCCCTTCACAGCGCCCGCGGTCATACCGCGAACGAAGAACCGCTGGAGGGAGATGAACACGAGCAGCGGCAGCGCCATCGAGATGAAGGCACCGGCTGTCAACAACTCCCAGCCCTGGCCCTGGGTTCCCAGCATGCCCTTCAACGCGACGATGACCGTCGAGTTCGCGGGCTTGAGGAATAGCAAGGCAATCAGCAGGTCATTCCACACCCACAGGAACTGCAGGATCGCGAAACCGGCGATCGCCGGGGTCGACATCGGGAACACCAGCCGCCAGAAGGTCTGGTAGTGAGTGGCGCCATCCATCTTCGCCGATTCAATGATCGAACGCGGCAGCGTCGTCATGTAGTTACGCAAGGTGTAAATGGCCAGCGGCATACCGAAACCGGTATGCAGCAACCAGACCGCCACATATTGACCAGCGATACCCAGACCGCGGGGGCCAAGCATATCCAGCATCGGCTGCAGCGCGACCTGCAAGGGCACAACCATGACCGCCACGATGGTGACGAACAGGAAGTCCTTGCCCTTGAACTCCAAGAAGGTAAAGGCATAGGCCGCGAAGGCAGCGAACATGATGGGAATGATGGTGGCTGGAATCGCGACCGCGAGGGCATTAATAAATGCGATCGCCATATCGGACTGCTCAAACACCCCGACATAGTTCTGCAAGGTGAAGGCGGGTTTGAGGAAGAATTCCCACCAACCCGAGGAGTTAATGTCGTCAATTGGCCTGAAGCTCGTGATGAGTAGCCCAAAGGTGGGTAGCAGCCACAGGATGCACAACAAGGTGACGACGATGATCGAAACCCAGCTGCGCTTCTGTTTCGGTTCGGTCGTCGCGCTCATCGTTCCTGCTCCTCACGCTTGAAGTGACGCACCTGGTAAACCAACACCGGGATCACAGCCAACAACAGCAGCACCACGATGGCCGAAGCCCGGCCTGCATTCTGATTCACAAACAGTTCCTCAAAGAACATATTAGCGATCACGTTGGTCTTGTATTCACCAGCGGTCATGACATAGACGATGTCGAAGATCTTCATGACCATGATGAACACCGTCACGAAAACCGTGATCATGGTCCCCTTCATCTGGGGGACGATGATCTGGAAGAAGATCTTCCACTCGGACGCGCCGTCGATCCGGGCCGCTTCCAAGGTGTCCTCGGGGACATTCTTGATGGCGGTGGATAGCAGCACCATGGCATAACCCACCTGGAGCCACACCACGATCACCATGAGCAGCAGACTGTTCAGGGCGCCAGTTTCTACCTGCATCCACGCCTGCGGGGTGCCCCCTAGAGCCTGGACGATGGCGTTAAGTAGGCCGATCTGCTTATCTCCGGATTGGAAATCGTAGATGAACTGCCAGATCGTGGCGGCACCGACGAAGGAGATCGCCATCGGCAGGAAGATCAGCGCCTTAGACAGCTTCTCCCCACGCGGGGACAGCCGATCCGCCAGCACCGCGATGATGAGGCCAATGACCACGGTCGAGGCAGGTACCAGTACCAGCCACAGCACGTTATTCCAGATGGTGCGCAGGAACTCGTCGTCGGTCAGCACCGCCTGGAAATTGCCCCACCACGGATCCATGTACGCGGTGGAGTCCTTATTGGCGAAGGAATAGTTGATGGTCTGGATAGTCGGGTACAGCAGGATCAAACCGATAGTGAAATACCCGGGAAGAATGTAGGCATAGGGCATCAAGAACTGCGACAACCGCCCAGGTAGGCCGTTGATGAACAAGTTCATGGAGGCAAACAGCACCAACGAGCCGCCAATGCCAAGGATCATTGCCAGCAGTGCCTGGATGATCTTATTGAGGACGGGAACACCGACCTCAAACCACTGAGGATAGTAGGCCAGCGCCAAGAAGGCGTTGCCAACGAACCAACCAATCAGCAGCATCCCGGCCAGGCCGATGAAGACCTTAGTCCAGTCAGCTGGGGTTGAAGCCCGCTTCTCAGGCGGGGAGTCGGTGGCCTCAGCCACGGTTTCGACTGTCTCACTCATCGGTCGGCCAGGATTCCTCGATCGCGGTGGTCACCTGCTCAGCGGTCTTCGCGCCAGAGACGAAATCCACCATGCCTGACCAGAATGAGCCACCACCAACGGCGTTAGGCATCAGATCGGAGCCGTCGTAACGGAATACCGTCGCGGTGGCGCCCATCTCCGCAATGCGACGGGTGGTCTCATTGGGGTAATGGCTCATATCGAAGGTCTTGTGTGGCGACAACCAACCACCGGCCTCAGCCCACTCAGCTCCGAACTGGTCGCTGGTGAGGAACTGCATGACCTTCTGCGCATCCGGGTCATTGCCGTTAAAGAGTGCGGCGATATCGCCACCACCTAGGATCGGCTTGCCCTCATAGCCACCCTCATAGGGCGGATATGGGAAGGTGCCAACAGCGGTATCGAGGTTCTCCTGCACATCGGTGGGCAGCATTGAGGCGACGAAGTTGCCCTGCCTCATGAAGTAGCACTTGCTGGGATCCTCGAAGGCAGGGTTCATCGTGGTACCGAAGTTGGTGGCCAGGATGCCAGTGGTACCGCCGTACACATTGCCCTCGGTCTTCGCGATCTTCCCGAATTCCTCGAAAGCAGCGACGATGCGCTCGTCGTTGAATGGGATCTGGTGGCTAGTCCACTGATCGTAGACATCGGGGCCCCACATCCGCAGCACGATCTCCTCGATCCAGTCGGTGCCTGGCCAACCGGTAGCGGCATCAGATTCGATGCCCAGGCACCAAGGGGTCACACCAGTGGCCTTGATCTGATCGGCAATCCCGTCCAGTTCCTGCATGGTGGCGGGCTCGGTGCTCAAACCGAGATCCTTATAGGAGGCTGGGTACCATACGATGGATTTGACTGCCATCCGCATTGGGGCACCGTAGACGCGGCCCTTGTACCGGGCGGCATCCAGGAAACCGGGAATCAGCGTCGAATCCAGGGCGTCATAGTCCAGGTAGGTGTCGATTGGCTGGATAGCATTCTCAGCGGCTGCTTCCAGCAGACCACCGGGCTGCGGGTAGAGTCCAATATCTGGGGTGTCACCTGAACGGATCTTGGTCTTAATCAGCGTGGTGAAGTCATCACTATTGCTGTATTCGATGTCGATGCCGGACTCGGCCTCGAACGCAGCCAGCGACGCTTCAAACGCGGCCTTCTCGTCTCCACCGAAGGCGCCGAAGATAGTGACCTTCCCATCTCCATCCTCGGTTCCACCGTCGGCGACATATTCACCTCCTCCAGCAGCACCGCCTGATGGGTTTGGATTCTGCAAGCATCCGCTGAGGCTGCCAGCCACCACGACTGCGGCTAGCACCCAGGCACTCCGTCGCCGGAACCGGCTCATCCGGGTCTCCCTTCATTTCCCCCATCCTTGGGGTTCTTGCAGCGCAATCTACATGGATTTGGTTTCACATGGAAGTCAAATACCTCAGCTGCCATATCGGCTCCGACATGGTGTGATGCTGGAAACGTTCACAGCTAGTGTGGTGTTCATGCTGTTAAGCGATAAAGACATCATGGCGCAGGTGGCCCAAGGCCAGATCGCATTGGACCCTTGGGAGCCGTCGATGGTCCAGCCATCCAGTGTTGACGTGCGGCTGGACCGGTATTTCCGGGTCTTCGAGAACCATCGCTACCCCCACATCGACCCAGCTGAGGAGCAGGCAGAGCTCACCCGGCTCATTGAGGTCGCGCCCACTGAGCCCTTCGTGTTACACCCAGGGGAGTTCGTTTTGGGCTCGACCTGGGAGCGGGTGACCTTACCAGCGACGGTGGCGGCGCGGCTGGAGGGTAAATCGTCGCTTGGGAGGCTAGGGCTACTCACCCACTCGACGGCAGGCTTCATCGACCCAGGATTCTCCGGTCATGTCACCTTAGAGTTGTCGAATATGGCGACTCTGCCGGTGAAACTCTGGCCTGGGATGAAGATCGGGCAGCTGTGTTTCTTCCAGCTCAGCTCCCCCTGTGCCCACCCCTACGGCTCCAGTGAATACGGGTCCCGCTACCAAGGGCAGCGTGGACCCACCCCGTCGAGGTCATACCTGAACTTCCATCGCACTCAGGTCTAGGGGCAGGCTGATTGGCTGGGAGTCACTCACAACTCCCAGCACCATGCAGCTAGCGGGCGTTCTCGATCCTCATGCTGACGCCGTCGCCCAGGTTGAGGACGGTGCCGATGGGAACGACCTCGGAGTCGCCATTCTCCAACACATAGGGTTCCTCGCCGCTGGTTTGCACCGTGGTGCCATTCGTGGAGTGCAAATCCGTCACCCTGGCCTCCCGGCCAACCGCCTCAATCAGCACATGGCTACGGGAAATGTCATTTCCAGGGCTGGGTACCCGCAGCGTCGTGGCTCCTACCGGGCCACGCGTGGGATCGGGAGCGCGACCGACGACGATACCGCCGACGACATTGGCGAACTCGCCGCTGTTGAGCTGGATGCCCACCCCTTGGGGGGTGAATCGCTCGGGCTCGTAGTCCATCGGGCGCTGGAAGGATTCCTCGGGGGCCACGACGCGCGGCTGCGACGGCGTGGCGGCCACTGGCTCCAGTGGCGGTGGGGGCGGCGGGGGCACCTGCTGGGCAGGTTCGGGAAGCTGCGAGAATTCGTCAGGGAAGTAGACCAACTGGTCGGGGTCGGTGGTGAGCAGCACCGCAGAGGCACCGACAGCACCCACGACCAGCGGCAGATTCAACACCGCGCCATGGTCCACCTCAGCCATCTCGATCTTCAGGCTCCGGACGCCACCGAAATGTCCTTCATGCCACGTCAACGCACCGTTGCCGTCGAGAACAGGCTCACCCGTGGCGGCATCTACGACCTGCACCCGGCCGCGCGCCAGCCCGTGCAATGCCTCACCCTCCCACACGAACGCCGCGAAATCGGGCATCCGGTCCAAGGAGTAGCCACGGAGCAGTTCCATCAGCGAGCCCAACGATCCGGCGGCCTGCATATCAGTCCACAACCGGCCCACCAGGGTGGACATCTTCGGCGGTGCAGGCTGCATCACAACCACCAATCGCGGCCCGGCAAGTACCAGCCACTGGCCAGGCGTGTAGGTCACACGCCACGGCCCCATAGGAAGCGACATCACTTCTCCCGTCGTCATAGGTGTCCCCAGCCTAGCCGCCGTCGGGTTCGCACGGCATCCCAGAAGGGGATTTCCCGATAAGTCGATACTACGACGGGGGTGTTAGGCCTTGGCCAGCCAGATTCGCAGACCCAGTTCGGTGTCCTCTGCGACGGGATCGGTCACCTCACCCTGCTCCAGCTCGACTGCCAACACCTCCTCAGCGATCAAAGCCTCATGCTCGGCGACGGCCTGGCCTAGCTTGGCATCGGCGGCTAGCCGCAGCTTGATCCGGTCAGACACATCCAAACCGGAAGTTTTCCGAGCCTCCTGGACCACACGGATGACCTCGCGCGCCAGGCCAGCGTTGATCAGCTCGGGGGTGAGTTCCAGATCCAGGGCCACCGTCTCACCCTGCTCGTTGATCACACTCCAGCCCTCGCGGGGACGCTCGCTCAGCAGCACCTCCTCGGCGCTGACCTCGACTGGATCGCCATCGACGAGGACCGTCGCGGAGCCATTCGCACGCAGGTTGGCGACCAGCTGCGAGGCGTCGGCGGCGGCGATGGCAGCGGCGACCTGCGGGGTCTGCTTACCGAAACGCTTGCCCAGGGCGCGGAAGTTCCCTTTAGCGGTGTGATCCACCAGATCCCCAGCCGAGGTGAAGGATGCGATCTTTCCGACGTTGAGTTCGGCGCGGATCTCGTCGACCAGCTCGGCGGTCAGTTCGGCTAGGGCCGCGGTGGGCACCAGCATCCGCGACAGCATCTGGCGCACCTTCATCTTGGACTCGGCCCTGGCGGCGCGCCCCAACTCCACCAGGCGGCGGGCGGTGGCCATCGCACTCGTGAGCCGCTGGTCGATCAGCGCTGGGTCGGCGACCGGCCAGCTGGCCAGGTGCACCGATTCCGGTCCGGCCGGATCGGTGGTCACGAACAGGTCCTGCCACACCCGCTCGGTGACGAAGGGCATGATCGGGGCCATGAGCCGGGTGACGACGTTCAGCGTCTCATGCAGCGTCGCCAACGCACCGGGATCACCCGCCCAGAACCGACGGCGCGAACGGCGGACATACCAATTGGAGAGGTCGTCGATGAAGCCAGCAAGCAGCGAACCCGCCTTCTGGGTATCGAAGTCCTCCAACGCGGCCGTGACATCCAGGATCAGCTGGTTGGTCGCGGAGATCAGCCAGCGATCCAAAACATGCCGATGGGCCGAGCCCTTGACATCGGGGGTCCAGTTGGCGGTGCGCGCGTACAGCGACTGGAAGGCGACGGTATTCCAGTAGGTCAGCAGCACCTTGCGGACGGTTTCGGCGATTGTCGAATGGCCCACGCGACGCGCCATCCAGGGCGATCCCGAGCAGGCCATGAACCAGCGGACCGCGTCGGCGCCGTGGCGCTCCATCAGCGGGATCGGCTCCAGCACGTTGCCGAAGTGTTTGCTCATCTTGCGGCCATCGTTGGCCAGGATGTGGCCCAGGCACACGACATTGCGGTAGCTCGACTCGTCGAATACCAGCGTGCCCACCGCCATCAGCGAATAGAACCAGCCGCGGGTCTGGTCGATCGCTTCGCAGATGAAATCGGCGGGGTAGTTTGCCTTGAGTTTCTCGGCGCTGCCGGGAAGGTGCGGGTAGCCCCACTGCGCAAAGGGCATCGCGCCGGAGTCGAACCAGGCGTCGATCACCTCTGGCACGCGACGATAGGTCTTACCGCCCCGCTCGATCACCACATCGTCGATGAAGGGCCGGTGCGGGTCCATGCCCGTGAGGTCACGGCCGGCCAGTTCGCTCAGCTCCGCCAGTGAACCGACGCAGATCAGGTCCTTCTCGTCGTCAACATTGCGCCAGATGGGCAGCGGGGTGCCCCAATAGCGCGAACGCGACAGCGCCCAGTCGATGTTGTTATTCAGCCAGTCGCCGTAGCGGCCGTGCTTGATCGAGTCGGGGTACCAGGTGGTGTTGTCGTTTTGCGCCAGCAGCTGGTCCTTAATCTTGGTGGTGCGGATATACCAGCTGGGCATCGCGTAGTAGATCAGCGCCGTGTGGCAGCGCCAGCAGTGCGGGTAGTTGTGGAGGTAGTCCTGCTTGCGGAATAGGATGCCACGCGCCTGAAGGTCGGCGACGATTGGCTCGTCGGCGTCTTTGAAGAACAGCCCACCCACCAGCTCCAGGCCGTCCTCGAAGGTGCCGTCGGGGCGGATTGGGTTGACGAAGGGCAGCCCGTAGGCACGGCAGATCGCCATGTCGTCCTCACCGAAGGCAGGCGCCTGGTGCACGATGCCGGTGCCGTCCTCGGTGGTCACATACTCGGCCAGCACCACGACATTCGCGGGTGCCGGGAATTCCACCACCTCGAAGGGGCGCTGGTAGGCCCAGCCCTCCAGCTCGCGGCCCGTGAACGAATCGGTCAGCGTCCATTCCTCGCCCAGCACCTTCTCCGCCAACGGTTCGGCAATGAGTACCGAGCGCTGCTCGGGATGGGTCGCAACCCGGTAGGTCACCTCTGGATGGACGGCGGCCGCGGTGTTGCTGATCAGCGTCCAGGGGGTCGTCGTCCACACCAGCAGGTCCACCTCATCGGCCAGCGGGCCGGAGGTCAGCGGGAAACGGAAGTAGATCGACGGGTCGGTGACATCCTCATAGCCCTGCGCCAGCTCGTGATCGGACAGCGCCGTGCCGCAGCGCGGGCAATATGGCGCCACGCGGTAGTCCTCCTCCAGGAGGCCCTTATCGAAGATCTGCTTCAGCGCCCACCACAGCGACTCCACATATTCGGGGGTCATGGTGACATAGGCCTCGTCCAGGTTGACCCAGTAACCCATGCGACGAGTCAGCTCATTGAAGGCGTCGACATGGCGCAGCACGGACTCACGACACTTGGCGTTGAATGCCTCGACGCCATAGGCCTCGATGTCGGCCTTGCCGGTGAAACCGAGTTCCTTCTCGACGGCGAGCTCCACGGGCAGGCCGTGGCAGTCCCAGCCGGCCTTGCGTTCAACATAGAAGCCGCGCATCGTCTTGTAGCGGGGGAACATGTCCTTGAAGACCCGGGCTTCGATGTGGTGCGTGCCGGGCATGCCATTGGCGGTCGGCGGGCCCTCATAGAAGGTCCAGGGCTGGCCGCCGCGCGAAGCGTCGAGGGACTTAGTAAACGTGTCTTGCTGAGCCCATAGCTCGATGATCTCGCGCTCGAGGGCAGGGAAATCGACGGCGGCGGGGACTGCGTTATATGAGCTCATCGGTACCTCTTCCAGACATCACTGATCTGGAGGGACGAGCCGAAACCCGCGGTACCACCCTCCTTGAACGCTGTCGCGTCCCCCTTGATTGGTTGAATCGCAGCCGGTTCTAATAAGCATGACGCCGTTCTTCCGGCAGCTCCGAGGTGATGGCCTCATCATTGCCTTGCGATGCCGAACTAGTATGCGCCCAAGCCCCAGCCTGCGCAACCGCAACCATGACTACGTGGCCCATTGACCAGACACGCGGGTCGAGACGTTCATCAGCAATCAGCTGATCCGATCCGCCTGAAACCACTAGTCAAATCCTCGAAAATTCCTTCCCGAGCCTCCCGCGACAACTAGGACGTCAACCGTCGCAGGATTCAGGAGCATCTTGGGGAAAGGGCCCCTGGATCGAGCCGAGAAGAACCAATGGCGTGTTCTAGGCCGTAGCAACGCTGCGCGCCGGAAAGGGAGTTGGTGTGACGCATCGAGCGTTGACGACGC
>JBHAEB010000205.1:0-50203 GCA_041855345.1 Arachnia sp.
CAGACCAAATATCAGGGCCGCTAGGGAAGAGAAACCAAACAGCAGGGTCAATGGTTCCGCCAGCACGGCACGCAGGTCGTAGCACAACAGCACGAGGGCTGCGCCCAGTAACGCTTGGGTAGCAACAGGGGTGAGTCGTCGGGTGCTGAGCAGCCACACCTGCGCCAAGATCAGGGTCAATGTCAGCCACAGCGAGATCGCCTGATCCGGCATTCCTGCCCGGACTCCCAAGGCCGAGGCGGTCAACTGCAACAGTCCTGGGATTGCGATGGTGGCCGCGATAGCACCCAGCTGCCATTGACCGGATCGGCGGGCCAGCCGGTACCCCAGGGCCATGGCCGTCATCGCGGCGAGGGTGCGCATCGCGATAGCCGCGGTGCTGGTGCGCAGCATGGCAGCCATCGAGGCCAGGGGCTTGCCAGGGGTGCCGACCAGATCGGCAGCCGTCTCCAGCAATGTGGGCAGCAGGGACAGCCCCGCAGTCGCCGTAATGATGGCAAAGGACGCGCTAGCGAAGGGCTCCAATACTGATTCTGGCGCGTCGACGCGACGGTTAGCCACCCACATATAGCTGCCTATAGCGATGCCCGATAGCAGCAGGGACAAAGCCGTCCAACTGAGGGTGGCGGCCAGCAGACTATTTGGCAGCTCACTGAGCCGCCAGCAGGAATTGATGGTTTGGCCGAGGGTGACTGCAACGACCATGGCGGTCACCACGGAGGTGAAGCGCACCTTCCCACCAACCTGAGCGGCAGCTAACCCGGCCTGGGCCGCGACCTGCGCCAACCCGGCCCCCGCTGCCGCCAACGGCGGTGTCGCCACAACCAAGATCAACACTAGGAAATTGGCCAGGAAGGTGATGCGGATATCGAAACCCATCGGAGCGGCCGCCGCCATCCCCTGCAGCGGCGCCCCCAGATAGCCCGCCATAGCCACCGCAACCACCAGGGGCTCCCAATTTCGGTAGCGGCATCCAGCCCGCAGGATGTGCAGGATCACCAGGATCGCCACCGACGCCACATACAGCACCACCCAGGGGGTGCCTTCGGTGGCGGGATAGCCCTGCCGCATCCCGAGGGCGATGATGAGTAGCGCCGCAAGGCGGAGCAGCCAGCTGCCATGCAGGGCTGCGGTTTGGAGCAGGGTTAACGCCAACCACAGGCCCACCAGAATCCACCCGATGGTGCTGTTGGGAAGACTGAGGTTGAGGTTGGGGTCATAGACCACGGCACCGGTGCTGCGGAGCTGGTCGGCACATATAACGAGGATTAGGTTGACCGCAGCCAGCGCAAGGACGAACACACCCAGTAGCTGCTGGGCGGGCGCCCATCGTCGTGGTTCTAATCTGCCCGTGGTGAGGGGATTGACCACGATGAGTTGCCAGAGCTGTTTGACTGCGCGCGTCACCACGACCTCCGCAGCACATCATCGACACCGATACTGGCCACCCCGTCACTCAAGGTGCTGAGGCTCGTCGACATCTCCTTAGCCAGTGGCGGCATCGGCCAGGAATCTCGTTGCCCACCGGTGTTATCGAGGAGGACCAATTCGCTGGCTCCTAAGACCGCGACGTGGTGGCCGTCGGTGGCGGCGTCGATGATGGTGCCGTGATAATTCCATACCGAGCCCAGCCGACCGTCCACCACCTGCAAGGCAGTGAGCTGGTTATCGCTGACCACCACCACGGTCTCGCCCACACTCAGTAATTTGGTGGCAGGTCCCCCCGGCAGGGAGCCCGCAGCTAACCGATCTCCTTGGGTATCGACGACCTCGAGGGTGTTCTTATCGCCGACGATGATGGCCCCAGGCAGACAGGCCGCCATGGTTGGTTCGGTATTCAGCTCGGTATGCCATTGCTGCTGGCCCGATTCGGCATCGAAGGCCACCAGCCCATCGGTGGTGGGGATAACCGCCAACTGCTCGCACCATATGCCAGGGCCGGTCGGCAGGGCAGTGAGTTCACTTTGCCACAGGGGCTCACCGGTGGCGCCGTCGACCACCGTGGCCTGGGCGCTGACATCGGTGATCAAGACCCGTCCCTGACGCCAGGCCGGGGCGAAAGGCACAGAATCGGCCAGTGGGACCCGCCAGCGGAGCCGACCTAGCTGGTCATAGGCCACCGCCTCCTGCTGGGTTGTGGTGGCTAGCCGAACCTCACCGGAGGCCGTCAACGTCGTGATATTTCCCCCGGGGTGGGGCCTGGCCAGGTTGTGCTCGGGGTCGATGAGATCGTTGGCGGTTTGGTGAGCAAAGAGCAAACCGTCGTGGCTGCCGACTGGAGGCAGGTGGGTCAACCAATGCATATTGGTCAATTCCGACATCGGGATTGAACTAGGCTGCCAGGAGTTGACATCCCAGCTCACTTCTTCGTGGGCATTGAGGGCAGGTGCGGTGAGGAGATCCCCACTGGCCGGTGGCAGTGGGCCACGGTCAGGACACCAGGTGAGGGTTTCGGTGGTGGTGTGGCCATCCTGGGTGAAGTGAGAACTGACCTCCAGGCAATCGGCTGCCCCCAATGCTGGATCTGCTGGAGTGGCGCTGGCCTGGAAGCTCCAGTTTCCTTGCTGACCGGAGGTGGAAGTCACCTGCCCACTCGCCTGCCAGGAGGAGCCAGCAACTGTTCCCGCGGGAAATTCGGGTATTCCGGGGGTGTATGCCTGCGCGGTTCCATCTGAACCCAGGACGCCGCGGCGCAGGATGTCGCCATCAGTGGTGAGCTGCCGAACCGTGTGGTGTTGGCTTACCTGGCCTGCGCTGGTCACCGTGTCGATCTGCCGCCAAAAGGTGGTGTTGTTCTCAAGATCCTCAGGACTGAGGACCCCAGCCAGCAGATCGGGGCCGGAGGAGGCCAAGGTGGTGGCGTTCATGATCGCATGCTCGCTGATCCACCACTGGTCGCCGAGTTGATAACTCACGCTGGCGCCATCGATGGGGGCCATCGTGGCTGTGATGGGTTGCTGCGGTCTACCTACCCAGGCCACGAGCATCGTCACCGTCGCCATGACGATCACGGTGATGACCCGCCATGGCGGGGTTCGTGGCTGGGGTGGCGCCTGCGGCAGAGTCATAGGTTCCAGCGCACCTGCCTACCGAGGGTTCCCCACAACAGTTTGGGATCATCCTCAAGGTCCTTGATCCGTGCCGCCACTGAGGCTCGTCGGGCAGCTAATCCCAGTCGGGTGGAGGTGGCCTTGTGGAGGGGATTGGCGACGAAGGCGTCGATATTCGTCAATGCCCGATTCAGCCGGGACAGCTCGATCTGGCGTAGTGCCTCGACCCGTTCGGCATACCACTGACTAGCCAGTACCGACTCTCGGGTAAACAGCTGCCGGAAGGCCTCATCGTCGAGGGTGTGGCCCTCGGCGGTTAAGCCGGTAGCCATGATCTCCAAGAGGGCCTTGACTGGGGGCACTGCCAAGGCGATGGTGCCGTCGTCGATATAGCTGCGTGCAACTCGGGCATGGGTAGCTGAGATGGTGCGCACCGAATCGGCGAAGATCGCAGGGTCTTGCAGTTCAGGGCGCAGCATCTCCGGGGTGAATACGACATGGGGATGGAGGAAGATGCGGCCGAAATATTTGGTGGCGAATTTCTCAGTCATCCGGTAGCCCAGCCGCGAGGCCAGGATCCGTTCTCCCGCGATCTCATAGTCTTGGATTCGCTCCAGGCAGCCGTCGGCGATGAGATTGGTGGCGCTGCGTTCCTCATCACTCATCCTGGAAAACACCTCAGGCATCAGCAAACTGATGTCGTGATCCACCCGGACGTGAGGGCCAACCACACCGGCGCTGGAAAGCCAGCCGTCATAGCCAGTCAAGGCGAAGGATAGGAAGGCCGCATTGAGATCGACCACAGCAGGCAGGCTATTGAAGGGGCCCTTCGTCATCGCCCCTTCAGATCCGGCCCCCGTGGTTGAGGGGGATTTTCCAGTCATGGAGCTGATGAATTCCATGAATAATTCCGGCAATTCCATGTAGTGCAGCGGGGAGTAGGCGCACAATGGCGGGACCCCATCCTCGGCGGCGTTGTTGCGGCGCCCAGCCGCGACGACATCCACCGGCAAGCAGAGGTCCTTATTCATCGGCAGTTTTCGATGCAGCCTGGCCGATAGCTCAGCGACAGCAGTGCGCTGAGGGTCGGCGATATCGGGACGGGGCTGCAAATACCGGGGATTCTTGGACCGTTTCCCAGCCACCAGCCTGGTGTGTGCCGAACTGACGAAATAGGACGGGGAGCCATCGGCATTCGCGAAGCTTCGGATGAGATCCTGCATGGGGGCGGTGTATTGACTGAACTCCACAGCATTGTCAATCAACGCCTTGGCGTCCTTGCGGGTCAGCGGCTCAAAATTCGATAAGAAAGTACCTGGCTGGGCGATGTCATACTCAGCCTGCTTGTCGTAGCCGCGATGGATGGCATCGTCGGGTCGCTGAAACAGGAGTTGTTCGCAGTTTTGGACGAATTTGCGGCTCGTTGGGGTTCCGGTGGCATAGGGCGGAGTGACGATGCTGGCGGTGATGTCGTCCTCGGTTTGCACCTTGGCAGCAGGATGGAAATCGTGACGCAGCCCGAAGAGCCGCCAGGAACCGTCGGGGGCGAAACCGACTCGCAGCATATTGACGTGAATCTTCTCACCGTCGAGGCGAAGTGAGGTGCCTTGACGGCCGTTGATGATGCCGACGGTGAAATGGCTCATCCAGTCCTCGCCCCATTCCGGACGGTAGAACCGTTTGACGACGAAGACCAGTTCCTTGACGTGATGGGGCAGCGACTCCAGCCACTGGTTGTATTCATCGGAATAGTCCGCGCTGGGAGTTAGCAGCTTGATCACCGAACCGACGGAACGTCGATCTGAGAGCACTGGCCTGGCATCGTGACCGTTTCGACTCGGATCGGCAAACCGGTGGCTGAAATCGTGGTTGAGAATGTCGGCCACAGCCGCCATATCGGTGTCGAAGTCACGGACATAGGCATTTCCAGTAATGAAGGCGTCAGTGATGGCCTTCGAGATCTCTGATTTACCGCCGCCAGAAACGGTGGCTGGTTTGTGGCAGTGGGTGGCTCGCGGTGAGGTGCCCACCAGGGTCCATTGAGCGCCGTCGCTGGCCAGATGCTGCAACTCCACCTGGTAGCCGTCGGGACCCACATAGGTGGTGTCGGCGCGTAGCGGAATGGCCACGGTTTTGCCGTCACGTTCCCAGGTCACCTGCTGAGTACGCAGGCTATAGGTGGGGCGGGCAGGGACCAGCACCACCTGCGGGTTTTCCTTGTCAAGGGCATGACCCTCTGGCTGGCCGATGAAGCGTTGTGGGTCTCTGGCGATGACATCGTCGAGTTGGTAGCTGGTCTCGGCGTAGTTGTCGGTGAATTGCTGACCCAGGTTGTAGCGGGGGAAGCAGATCGCGCCGCCGGCATGCTCTTCTTCCACCACACCCAGCAGATTCGCCGAGAAACTGATCTGGGCTTTGACCTCTTTCTTGCAATAGCCGAAATAGTTATCGGCAATAACGGTGACGATAACTCCACATTCATCCCGGGCGCAGACCTTGAATGCGCTGCCGCCGTTGTATCGCTCACCAGGTTCACGCCAACACATGCCGTCGCGACGCTGCCGTGGCGTGGCCTGATCCCAGTGGGGGAGCCCCAATTCCTGTTTGGTCAGTTTTGTCAGGTGCGGGGCCAAGATGACCGCACCCGAATGTCCGGTCCAGCCTCGTGGTTTCAACGAAGCGTCGTTATCGGGTAGGTAGGGGTCACCAGCATTACCGAAGATCCCCTCAACAAAGTCGAGATTCGCCACCAGGGTGCCGGGAGCGAAGAATCGCACCTCCAAACAGCGTTCCCGAGCAAAACCCGACACCATAGGCACCACGATCGGACGCAGGAGCAGCGATACCCAGGCCTGGGCCGGATCCTCGTCGCCAGCGCAATAGGGCAAGGTCATCGACTTGGGCGGCGGGTTGAAGGCATGCTCGAGCAATCGGCCATAGACCTCTCGGGGGACGGCGACCTTGTCGTCCTGGATGGCGATTCCACCCTCGGCGATGTGGAAGACACCTTGGGTGGTTCGTCGGTCATTGGCTGGGTTGTGCAGGATCCCGTTAGCCAGCCGGTAGCTGCTCAGGTGCTCTGAGGCGAAGTGATCGGCCCCAACCGGTAGCGACAAGGTTCGGGCTAGGCCCGGCTGATCTAGGACGAAGGTTTGCCTCGGCAGCTGCGGTGAGGTTCCAGTACCTTCCAGGAAGGAATCGAGGAAGGCCTGTATCCGGCCATCAACGGCCGGCAGTCGATGAGAGAGCCGACGTTCCAACTCACGCTGCCTAGCCACGATAGGGGCGACAAGATCCGAGGCCCCCTCATGCTCCAACGCCCTTGGTACCCGAAGCCCAAGGGCGTGCAGACGCAGGTTGATGGCGGCAATGCTCGCGGTTTCTACCATGGGCCCCACTATCGTCTACGGTCGGTGCGCTGTCGAGGTGGGGTCGAGATAATCTCAGTTGGTGATCTCGTAACTCACCTTGATTACCCCGGCTTTCAAGTCTGCTATGGCGCTGAAGGCTCCAGTGCTGAGATCCAGGCAGCGGCCCGCGATATAGGGGCCGCGATCGTTGATCCGCACCGTCACAGATTTGCCATTGGCCACATTGGTGACCTTCAGCTTGGTGCCGAAGGGCAGGCTCTTGTGAGCGGCGGTGATACCTGCGGGGTCGTAGCGTTCCCCATTGGCGGTGGTATGTCCCGAACCGTAATAGGAGGCCTGACAGGTTTGGGGGGAAGTGGGCAGCGCGTTCGGTGCGGTCTCGGTGAGGTATTTCGCGGTGACCCAGCGCACCGCGCCCCGATAGACCACCTCGGCACGGCCGTTGCTCACGGTTCCGGTGATGTGGAATTCGGAGCCCTTCGCGGCCTCGCCCGCATAACTGCTGCTAGTCGCCGAGTGCCACAGATTCAAGGCGACGGTGCCCCACCTGGAGCCGATCGTGGTGGGGGTAGGTGTCGGCTCGGGGGCAGGTGTCCCAGTGATCGGGGTCGGCACTGATGGGGCATTACTCACCAAGGGGGTCAGATAGCGGCTGCTGACCCACACATTCCGCTTCGACCAGGTGATTTGGGTCCAGCCGTTGCTGACCTGGCCGGTCGGGTGCACTGGTGAGTTCTTCGGAAACACGGTGAGGATCTGGCCAGACAGGCTGGGTGCGGAGCGAACATTCAAGCGCACCGTGGTGCGCATCGTCGTGGTCGATCCGGTGCTCGGCGCTGGGCTTGGAGTGTCCGGAGCGGATGCGGCGCGTTGGGTGACATAGGCAGCCGATACCCATGCCTGCTGTCCCTGCCAGTTCACTGGCACCCAGCCGTTGCTGGCGTTACCCCGGGCAGTGACCGACTGGCCGCGGTATAACACCCCTAGCCGTCGGTGGGAGGTGCCAGGACCGGAGCGGATATTGACTGCCACATTCGCGACGACCTGGTCGCCGGCTGCGGCCTGAGCGCGACCATCAGGCGCAATCGCGGGAACCACGATGGTCATGAGAGCCGCGAGGACAATGGTGGCGCAGCCGGTGCGCATCACCTTCCATACCGTCGCGAATCGGTTGCTCAGCCGCATAGCTTTCCCCTTATCGAGTCGAATCGGTTCGACAACCTAGATGGGGGATATTCCCGGCTCAAGATATCTTTCGGAAAGGCACCTGGCCCAGCGGAATAATGCCTAGTGAGATGGATATTTGTGGGAACATGATGGGATTCTCAGGCTGGAGGTGTGGTTGAGGTTGAGGGCTGCCTGACCATCAGCCCGGCAGATTCGCTATTGCCCCTGAATCCATCGGATCGGCATGGGCTGTGGTGACTTGGTAACAATCTGCCATCAGGACTACCTCGTATCGGCATTCGTCATTCCAGCGATCCGGGCACAGCGAACCTTGCCCCGGGAAGCGAGGGCTGGCTCGGTGAGGTTTTGTGGCTGAATCCCTGAGTCACCGAGCTGTCGTCTCAGCATGTAGGACGGCACGCCGGTGGTGCTTGACACCCGCAGATGGGAGCGCAAAGGTTGCCCCATGACCATTAGTCAGTTCGTAGTCGTGTGACAGCGTTTCGAATCATCTGATCGAGACGCCCCCTCGCGTGCCAATCGGCGCCGGGGGTTTTTTGTTGAACCGACTAGGAACTGCAACCGAAGGGAGAGCAATGTCAAAGGCAGAGGGCCAGTTGCTGACAGGAGCCCAAGCGCTGGTCGAGTCGCTGGAACGGGCTGGGGTAGAGGTGGCCTTCGGTATTCCGGGTGGGGCGATCCTGCCGGCCTATGACCCGCTCTTTGATTCCAAGATCCGGCACATTCTGGTGCGCCATGAGCAAGGTGCCGGGCATGCCGCCGAGGGTTATGCCATCGCTACAGGACGGGTCGGGGTATGTATCGCCACCTCCGGTCCGGGTGCTACCAATCTGGTGACCGCCATCGCCAATGCCTATATGGATTCCACTCCATTGGTGGCGATCACCGGTCAGGTCAACTCCACAGCCATTGGCACCGATGCCTTTCAGGAGGCGGACATCCGCGGCATCGTGATGCCCATCACCAAACACAGCTTTCTGATCAAGAACACCGCTGATATTCCGCTGGCCATCAAGGAAGCCTTTCACATCGCCGCGACGGGACGCCCCGGTCCCGTGCTCGTCGATATCGCCAAGGACGCATTGGCTGCCCAAGCCCCCTTCTACTGGCCAGCAGACCTTGACCTGCCCGGATACAAGCCCACGATCAAACCCCATATCAAGCAGATCCGGGCCGCGGCCAGATTGATCGCCAACGCCACCCGGCCGGTTTTCTATATCGGTGGTGGTGTGGTGAGGGCAGAAGCCTTTGCCGAGTTGGCGGCACTGGTAGACAAGACCAATATCCCAGTGGTGACCACCCTGATGGCCCGGGGCGCATTCCCGGACTCGCATCCCCTTCATATGGGGATGCCCGGCATGCACGGCACCGTCGCCGCCGTCGGTGCCCTGCAGCGCGCCGATCTACTGATCGCGGTGGGGACACGATTCGATGACCGGGTCACCGGTCGTCTCGACTCCTTCGCTCCGTTAGCCAAGGTCATCCATGCCGATATCGATCCTGCCGAGATCGGTAAGAACCGGGCCGTGGATATCCCCATCGTCGGGGATTGCAAGCAAACCCTGGCCTTACTTCTCGATGAATTGAACCAGCTTCCCAACACCAGCCAGTGGTGTGAGGAATTGATCCGAGTTAAGCAGCGCTATCAGCCCCGCTGGGATGAGGCCCCTGATGGTCGGTTATCCCCGCAGGAAGTGGTGCAGCGACTGGGACAGTTGAGTCCTGCCGATTCGATCTTCGTCACCGGAGTTGGTCAGCATCAGATGTGGTCTTCCCACTTCCTGCCCCATGAGAAACCGATGAAATGGTTGACCTCCGGCGGGGCCGGGACCATGGGCTTCTGCGTGCCCGCCGCGATGGGGGCTAAGGTGGCGCAACCTGATCAGGTGGTCTGGGGTATCGACGGCGACGGCTGTTTCCAGATGACCAATCAGGAATTGGTGACCTGTGCCCTCAATAAGATCCCCATCAAGATCGCCATCATCAACAACAATGCGCTCGGTATGGTGAGGCAGTGGCAGTCGCTGTTCTACAACGGTCGATACTCCAATACCGATCTGCATACCGAAAGCCTGCCGAACTTCCCGATGCTGGCTGAAGCGATGGGCTGTGTGGGGATGCGCGCCACCAACGAGGAGGAGATGGATCAGTGCATCGCCAAGGCTCTTGAGATCAATGACCGCCCCGTTGTGGTGGAATTCGTGGTGCACAAGGACGCCATGGTGTGGCCGATGGTTCCAGCAGGGGTCAGTAACGATGAAATCCAGGTGGCCCGTAACATGGCGCCTCAGTGGGAAGAGGAAGAACTGTGAAGACACACACCCTAGGCGTCCTGGTTTCAAACAAACCCGGTGTGCTCACTCGCATCTCAGCCTTGTTCTCTCGCCGTGGCTTCAATATCGATTCGCTGGCGGTGGGACCAACTGAGCGTCCCGAGATCTCTCGCATGACTGTGGTGGTCTCGCTAGAAGATGATGATGCCTTGGAGCAGATCGTTAAGCAGCTCAACAAACTCATCGAGGTGCGCAAGGTGCTCGAGCTGGAACCCAGCGCCGTGTGCCGTGAGATGGTGTTGGTGAAGGTCCGCGCCGATGTGCATACCCGCAGCCAAATCATCGACGTGGTCTCGTTGTTCCGCGGCAAGGCCGTCGATGTCTCGGCCGATTCCATCACGATTGAGGCCACCGGCAGCCCCGAGAAGTTAGCTGCTCTGCTGGAAATGCTGACCCCTCATGGCATCCAGGAACTCGTCCAATCTGGGCAGGTCGCGCTGGGGCGCGGCGCGAAAACCCTGGCCGATAACAAGTCCAAGTAAGTCAAGGAAAGAGAAGGAAGAAGAATGGCTGAGCTGTTTTACGACTCGGATGCCGATCTGAGCATCATCCAAAACCGCACCGTCGCAGTCATCGGCTACGGCTCCCAGGGGCATGCCCACGCTTTGAGCCTGCGCGACTCCGGGGTGGATGTCCGTGTGGGGCTGCGTCCCGGCTCAAAATCGGCTGCGAAGGCCGAGGCCGAGGGGCTGCGGGTGCTGCCGGTGGCCGAGGCTGTCGAAGAGGCCGATCTGATCATGATCCTGGCCCCCGACCAGGTGCAGCGCACCCTCTATGCCGAGGAAATCGCTCCCCATCTGGTTGCAGGCGACGCCTTGTTCTTCGCCCACGGGTTCAACATCCGTTTCGGCTACATCACCCCGCCCGAGGGTGTGGACGTGTGCATGGTCGCTCCCAAGGGGCCCGGCCATCTCGTGCGCCGCGAATACTCCGAGGGCCGTGGTGTGCCCGCGATTATCGCCGTCGAGGTGGATGCCTCCGGTAATGCCTGGCCGTTGGCCCTCAGCTACGCCAAGGCCATCGGTGCGCTGCGTGCCGGCGGCATCAAGACCACCTTCACCGAGGAGACCGAAACCGACCTGTTCGGCGAGCAGGCGGTGCTGTGCGGTGGCGCCTCGGCGCTGATCCAGGCGGGCTTCGAGACCCTCATCGAGGCTGGCTACCAGCCTGAGGTGGCCTATTTCGAATGCCTGCACGAGCTCAAGCTCATCGTCGATCTCATGTACGAGGGCGGCATCGCTAAGCAGCGCTGGAGCATCTCCGATACCGCCGAATACGGCGATTACGTCTCTGGTCCGCGCGTGATCGACGCCCGGGTCAAGGAGAACATGAAGGCCGTGCTCGCAGATATCCAATCCGGCGCCTTCGCCAAGCGGTTCATCGACGATCAGGATGCCGGTGCACCCGAGTTCAAGCAGTTGCGCGCCCAGGGTGAGGCCCATCCCATCGAGGCCACTGGTCGCCAGCTTCGTGGTCTCATGAGCTGGGTGAAGTCCAGCGATACCGACTATGTCGAGGGCTCGGCGGCCCGCTGACCCTGCCAAACGGGCGCCCAGCCAGTTGGCGGGCGCCCGTTTCGTCGTCCCAGGAGATAACCATGCTGACCAGAACCGATCGCCTCGAGCGCCTGCCTATGACCAAGGAGCACGGCAAGCTGCTGGGCACCTGCGGAGTTGGTTGGGCCCTGGATGCCATGGATGTTGGCCTCATTTCCTTCGTCATCGTGGCGTTGGGCCAGCAGTGGGGGATCAGCGAGACCGAAAAGTCGTGGATCGTGGCGGCCGGCTTCATGGGCATGGCCCTCGGCGCCACTGTGGGTGGGTTGCTGGCGGATAAGATCGGGCGACGCTCAGTTTTCGCGCTTACGCTGTTGATCTACGGGCTCGCTACCGGCGCAACCGCGCTGGTGGGATCCGTCGCACTGCTACTGCTGCTGCGCTTCATCGTCGGCCTAGGCCTTGGCGCGGAGCTGCCGGTGGCCTCGACTCTGATCTCCGAGTTCGCACCCCGCCGGATCCGGGGGCGCGTGGTGGTGTGGCTTGAGGCTTTCTGGGCGGTGGGCTGGATTCTGGCGGCAATTATCGGCTATTTCGTCGTCACCAGCTCCGACGACGGCTGGCGCTGGGCCTTGGCCCTGGGAGCGATCCCAGCGCTGTGGTCCTTGGCGATCCGGCTGGGTACCCCCGAGTCAGTGCGTTATCTCGAAACAGCCGGGCGCTACCGGCAGGCCGAGGCCACCGTCGCACGATTTGAGGCGGCAGCGGACATGCCCTACGACGGCCCTACGATCGACACCGCCCAGCAGGCAGCTGAACATCGGGGAGAGACCATCCAGGTGGTCACAGATGGCATATTCAGCGCCCGGCTGCGGCGACGCACCATCTCGCTGTGGGTGGTGTGGTTTGGCATCAACCTGGCCTACTACGGTGCGTTCATCTGGATCCCGTCGCTGCTGGTAGCCCAGGGTTTCTCGCTGGTGCGCTCCTTCGAATTCACCCTCATCATCACGCTGGCTCAGCTGCCCGGCTACGCGGTGGCCTCCTGGCTGATCGAGACCCTCGGACGTCGCCTCACCCTGGCCCTTTTCCTGGCGGGGTCGGCCATCTCGGCGCTGGGTTTCGCCTTCGCGAACACCCCGACGTGGATCATCGTCGCCGGCTGTGCGCTGTCGTTTTTCAACCTAGGGGCGTGGGGTGCCCTCTACGCCATCGGCCCCGAGCTGTACCCGACCTCACTGCGCGGCACCGGCACCGGGGCAGCCGCGGGCATGGGCCGGATCGCCTCGATCATCGCCCCATTGCTGGTGCCACCACTCATGGCTGCCGGTGGGATGATCGGCACCTTCGCCGCCTTCGCGGCAGCCTTCGCTATCGCAGCAGCAGCCGCCTTCCTGCTTCCAGAGAAACAGGGCGCTGGTATCGAGTAATGCCAGACAACGACGAGCGGATCCCGGCGGGTTACCGGTCTTAGCCGTCGGCTAACGAGGGCCCGTACGCGATGGACGGCGAGTCGAAGCCCAAGATTCAGGCGGGTTGCCGGACTTAGGCGTCAGCTAACCCCAGCGCCGCACCTCGGGTTGTGATGATCTGCTGATAGGCCCAGAAGGACTGTTTGCGGTAGCGCTCCAAGGTGCCGGTGCCGTCATCATTGCGGTCCACATAGACAAATCCATAGCGCTTCGACATCTGTGCCGTCGACGCGCTCACTACATCGAGTGGGCCCCACCAGGCGTAGCCCCGGACGTCCACCCCGTCGCCGATAGCCTCCAGCACCTGCGTGAGATGCTGGCGCAGGAACTCAGACCGGTAGCCGTCTGCGACGGTGACCTCACCGTCGATCTCCACCAACTCGTCAGTTGCCCCTAACCCGTTCTCGATGACATAGAGCGGTTTGCCCCAGCGCTCCCAGTAATCGTTCAGCGCGATCCGCAGACCTAGCGGGTCAATCTGCCAGCCCCACTGGGTGCTTGGGAGCCTCGGATTGGCAACCCCGCCGAACAGATTCCCAGCTCCTTTGACCCCCTCACCTTGGCTGCTGGCGCAGATACTCATGTAGTAGCTGAAGCTGACGAAGTCGACGGTGTGCTTGAGGTCCTCGCGGTCCTGGTCGGAGATGTCTAACTCGACGCCTAGGTTGCGGAGTTTGCGAAGGTGATAGCCGGGGTAGCTGCCTCGGCAGTGAACCTCCGCTAAGGCCAAGGTCTCTCGTTCGGTTTGTTTGGCGGCCCACACATCGGCTGGGTCGGGGGTTAACGGATAGGTGGGGAGCGCCAACACCATGCAGCCGATCTGTAATCCTTGGTTCAGTTCGTGGGCCAGCCGGGTCACCCTGGCCGAGGCCACCAGTTCGTGGTGGATGGCCTGATGGAGTTGCTGGGGGCTGAGCTGCTCCTTGGGAGTCCAGATCCCGCCGGCGGATAGGGGAGTGTGCAGCAGCGCGTTGATTTCGTTGAAGGTGAGCCACAGTTTCACTCGGTCCCCGTAGCTTTCGAAGAGCACTTGGGCGTAGCGTTCAAACAAGCCGATGAGTCTCCGGTTGGTCCAGCCGTCGTAGGCCTTGGCCAGATGTAGGGGAGTCTCGTAGTGGCTCAGCGTGATCATTGGGGTCATGCCGCGTGCCAGGACAGCGTCGATGAGTCGGTCATAGAAGGCCAACCCAGCCTGGTTGGGGGAGGTCTCGTCACCACGAGGGAATATCCGAGACCAGGCTATCGAGAACCGGAAGAAGTTGAGCCCCAGCTCTTGCAGCAGATCAAGGTCCGCCTCAAAACGGCGGTAGAAGTCAATGCCCTCAAGGTGAAGATTGTCGGGAGTCGGCTCAGTCGTTGGCGGCTGGAGAGAGCCTCGATGCATGACGTCGCGGATGGAGGGTCCTTTGCCGTCGAGTTGCCATGCGCCCTCCAACTGGTTGGCTGCCACGGCACCACCGAAAAGAAACTGGGCTGGGAAGGTTCTCACCATGGGGGCTCCTGAGATCGTTGAGGTCTCCATCTTTACTCACGATCAGTCCCCGCGAGGCGGAATTGAGATTGCGCTGAAGGCTGTGACCCGCGTCTCGGTAGAATAGTGAGTGCTCGATGCTGACCTGGAGGGAACCGCCACTATGACCGTCTTCCTGATTCTTGGGGTTATCGGAGTGGTGGTGTTGTTGGTCTCGCTGGTGTTGGGGGATTTCCTCGATGCGACCTTCCACATTGAGGCTCTTGACTCCGATGTGTTCTCTCTGGCCGCCCTTGCTGCCTTCGTTGGCGCCTTCGGTTTCGGCGGGGTCGCCGCCTACTCCTTCAGCAGTGGGGTGCTGATCCCCTCAGCTGTGGGCGTGGTCTGTGGCACGGCAGCGGCATGGTCCTCGATCAAGTTGATTCGATGGTTGAAGCGTAGTGAGACCGGTACGGTGCTACGCAGCGATCACCTGATAGGTGCTGAGGCTCGGGTCATCACCGCTATCCCAACTGATGGCTACGGTGAGGTGCGCATTGGCAGTCTCAAACTGTCAGCCCGGGCTGATACCGCCATTCCCACCGGCACCACGGTGTGGGTGATGAGTTCGGTGTCACCGACGGCTGTTGAGGTTCGCGCTGCGGCCTCAGATCTTCCCTATTCACAGTAGAAAGGAAACCTTCGTTCATGCCCGGATTCTCCTCACTGCTAACCGGAGTGGGCGGCATTATTCTGATTGCCGGTCTGGTGATCTGGTTGATTGCCAGCCGCTACAGGGTGGCTAGGCCTAATGAGGCTTATATCATCACCGGCCAGAAAGGCAAGGCCGTCACCAATCCCGAAACTGGTGTGGTCTCCACTGACCTGTCCGGTCAGAAGGTCATCATGGGCGGTGGCGTGTTCGTCATTCCGCTGATCCAGCGCCTGCACGTATTGGATCTGTCCAGCCGTCGCATCATGGTCCAGATCCGCAATGCTGTGTCTGGGCAGGGCATCAAGTTGAACCTTGACGGTGTGGCTATCGTCAAGGTCGGTGGCAATGAGGATTCGATCCGGGCAGCAGCCCAACGTTTCCTCATGCAGCAGGAGGAGATCGAAACCTTCACCCAGGAGACCCTCGCCGGTGCGTTGCGCTCCATCGTCGGTGGGCTCTCAGTGGAACAGATCATCCGTGACCGGGCCGCTTTCGCCCAGCGGGTCGCCGATGAATCGGAGGCCTCGTTGACCGGGCAGGGCCTGGTACTGGATACCTTCCAGATTCAAGACATCACCGACGACGGCACCTATTTGTCGGATCTGGGACGCCCCGAGTCGGCAAAGGTCGGCCAGATCGCTGCGGTGGCTGAAGCCAATGCTCGTCGTGAGGCTGAACAAGCTCGGCTTGCTGCCGAGCAAGAGATCGCGATCTCAGAGCGGGAACTGGTGCTGAAGGAAGCCGAGATCAAGGCCGAAACGGATGCGGCGCGAGCCCAAGCTGCTGCTGCTGGCCCGCTGGCGCAGGCCGATCGGGATCAGGCCATCCTTGCCGAGCAGGAGAAGGTGGCTGTGCGGCAGGCGGCCCTGAAGGATCGCCAGCTTGATACTGAGGTCCGTAAACCAGCCGACGCTAAACGCTACGAGACAGAAACCGCAGCCCAGGCTCGCCGTAATTCGGAGATCTTTGAGGCAGAAGCCCGTAAGGCTGCTGCCATCGCCGCAGCTGAGGCCGAAGCAGAAACCTCCCGGCTCACCGGTGAGGGTGAGAAACAGCGTCGAGCCGCCTTGGCCGAAGCCACCCGGCTTGAGGGTGAGGCCCAGGCTGCAGCAGTGCTGGCAGTTGGTACTGCGGAGGCCGAAGCTATGGATCGTCGCGCTGCGGCCTTCGCCAACTACAACGAAGCTGCTGTGCTGCAGATGATGGTCGAGGTGCTGCCGCAGGTGGCCGAGAAGATCGCTGCTCCGATGAGTTCCATTGAGAAGCTCACCGTCTTGTCCACTGAAGGCGCCTCCGCCTTGCCCCGGCAAATCAATGACAATGTGCTGCAGACCGTCGAGATGATCAAGAACACCACCGGAATTGATCTGTTGGATCTGCTGCGTAGCCGCACCGACAAGACAGATAGCGTCGTTCCCGGCGAAACCGCTGAATAGAACCAGGAGTAATCGCGCCCCCAACTCGCAGTTGGGGGCGCGATTGTCATTGTGTCGCGATGTGCTCCCGCCGATGCTGCCGGGCACCTGCGGTGACGCCGGGGTTCCTCGATGTTGAGGGGCTGACCACGTTTCTGGGAGAACTCCGGTTCCAGGTGACATGCCTTGAGATTCAGACGGGGTAGGCGCTGCTGGTTCTTTTCGGTGCCAGGCTGAAGCCGTTGCAGCGGATCAATCACCAGAGCCGGTATCGCCATCGACACCAGCGCAGCTGGGCATCGCGGTAGTGGGTCTGGGTGCTGGCTGAGGGGAATGGGACGCGCCGCCGTGTCCCGCAGTCGTGGCAGTCGGCCGGGATAAAGACTCATCAGGACAAGGGCCGGGATCAGGTTAGGCAATCATAACTGGACTCGGCAGTTTAGTGGACTTAGTCCAGTTAAGGGTTAGACTGGGCAAGTCGAAGCCGAAACGCGACCCGATAGCCGCTCAGCGGCCGGACCAAGGAGAGTCACAGCATGAGTACGTTCGATCCCACCGTTCCTTCCACCACCGAGACTGGTGAACCGCGCCAGTCTGACCAGCATTCACTGAGCATCGGCGCGAATGGGCCGTTGCTCCTCCACGATGTCGCTCTGGTGCAGAAGCTGGCCCGATTCGATCGAGAGCGGGTACCCGAGCGCAGCCCCCATGCCAAGGGGTCCGGTGCCTTTGGAGAGTTTGTCGTCACTGGTGACGTTTCCCGCTACACCAAGGCGAAGTTCCTGCAGCCAGGTGCCAAGACTCGCATGCTGGCGCGCTTCTCGACCGTGGCCGGGGAGTTGGGTTCCCCCGATACCTGGCGCGATGTTCGCGGCTTCGCACTGAAGTTCTACACCGAAGAGGGGAACTTCGACATGGTGGGCAATAACACCCCGGTGTTCTTCCTGCGTGATCCCATGAAATTCCCGGATTTCATTCATTCGCAGAAGCGGCTGCCAGATTCGGGTCTGCGCAGCACCAATATGCAGTGGGATTTCTGGACCCTCAGCCCCGAATCGGCCCACCAGGTGGCCTATCTCATGGGGGACCGTGGCCTGCCAAAGAACTGGCGGCATATGAACGGCTACTCCTCGCATACCTATATGTGGGTCAATGCTGAGGGGGAGAAGTTCTGGGTGAAATACCACTTCCTCACCGATCAGGGGGTGGAGAATATGTCCGCTGAGGAAGCAGCCACCTTGGCCGGCAACGACGGCGACTACCACCGTCGTGATCTGTTCGAGGCGATTGCTCGTGGCGAATATCCCAGCTGGACCCTCAAAGTGCAGGTCATGCCCTATGCCGATGCCAAGACCTACCGGTTCAACCCCTTCGACCTGACCAAGGTGTGGCCACAGGCCGACTACCCGCGCATCGAGGTGGGACGGTTCACGCTCAATGAGAATCCGGTCAACCACTTCGCTCAGATCGAGCAGGCCGCATTCTCGCCGTCGAATACCGTGCCGGGCACCGGAGTGAGCCCAGACAAGATGCTGCTGGGTCGGGTGTTCTCCTACCCGGATGCCCAGCGCAACCGGATTGGCACCAACTACAACCAGCTGCCGGTCAACGCCCCACAGTGCCCCATCAACTCCTATGACAAGGAGGGGGCTATGCAGTACCACCACAGCGGGGCAGCCCCTGTGTACGCACCCAACTCCTATGGTCGGGCCTACCAGGCCGACGAGGGCCCCGTGGACAATGGCTGGGAGGCCGACGGCGAGATGATCCGTGCGGCATACAGCCTCCACGCGGAAGACGACGACTGGGGCCAGGCCCATACCCTGGTGCGCGAGGTGTACAACGACGAGCAACGCGCTCGTCTCGTGGCGACCATCGCTGGACAGCTCCCTGAGTGCGAAGAACCAGTTCGCAGCCGGGTTATCCAGTACTGGAAGAACATCGACGCTGAGGTGGGCGCCGCCATTGAGGCCGCCGCTTCGTGAGTTAAATGGCACCTAGTCGGCCGTGCCTCAGATCAGCTGACCTGGGGCACGGCCCTGTCATTTGGCGGAGCCGTCATAATTGCTAGAGATTGTTTCGCTATGGCCAAGGAGGAGATGATGGGCGCTGCGCACGATGTGCATGCGGCTCGTCTTAAGGGCGCGGGTCTACGGGTGACGGCACCCCGGCTGGCGCTCCTACAGGCAGTTGAGCAGGCGCCCCACTCCACTGCGGAGACCATCACCGTCGCAGTTAGGGAACGGCTTGGATCGGTGTCCAAGCAGGCTATCTACGATGTCCTCTATGCCCTGACGAATGCGGGACTGCTGCGTCGGGTCGCTGTAGATGTCACCGGTGCCCAGTACGAACTGATGCCTGATGTCCCCGACAACCACCACCATGTGCTGTGCCGTGAATGCGGGCGGCTGGAAGATGTGCCTAGGCCTGACGACAGCTCATTGGAGCCCCCAGACACGATGGGTTTCGTCATTGAGGACACAGAGGTGATCTACCGTGGGCTATGCCCGAAGTGCCAACATGACGGCAACCACACCCCTGTCTCCTAAGCCCCACCAGGCCACACCCGGGCCATGAGCCATCCTGACTGCCAGGCTGAGCAGAGTCCCTCACACCTGGAACCAGATCGAACTATGTGGATATGAAAAATCCCCTGGTGTCATACCAGGGGAGTGTCCGAGAGAGGACTTGAACCTCCATGCCCTAAAACGGGCACTAGCACCTCAAGCTAGCGCGTCTACCTATTCCGCCACCCGGACTGGTCTCGCACCCACATCAGTAGGCGCGGCTTCAAACAGTAGCAGCCCCACGCCCAAGCCTGCAACCGGCTATCGAGGGCTGATGGAACTCAGCGCAGCTGCGACGCGGCGCAGCGAACCTCCCAACCCAAGTTCTTCGGTGAGTGATTCGATCCCCTCCTGATCGATAGGCAGCAGGGAGGGGGTTGGCAGCTGGAGCGTGTCGACGCAGGTGACCACCTGATGGGCCTTCGGTAGGTAGTCGGCCGCTGCGAGTAATTTCGCGCGTAGCCCTCGAGCCATGCCAGAGGACGGATCCTCGGCTGCTGCCAGCATCAGCTCCAGACTCGGATATTGGTTCACCAAAGCTGCTGCTGTTTTCTCACCGACACCCTTGACCCCGGGCAGCCCATCTGATGGATCGCCGCGTAGTACCGCGAAATCGACATAGCGGCCGACAGGCACTGAGTACGTGTCAGCCAAGAGCTTCGCGGTGATGAGTTCATGTTTGGCAACGCCGCGGGCGAGGTAGATCACCGATGTGGAATCGCAGACCAATTGGAATAAATCTCGGTCGCCTGTGGCCACATAGGTGTGGCCGTGGTGATGTCGCGCCAAAGAAGCAAGCACATCATCGGCTTCATGCTGTTCAGCGCCAATAATCGGAATACCTGCGGTCTCAAGAGCACGCCGAATCCACGGCACCTGCCTCGCTAGGGCCTGGTCAACCTCCTCGGTATCGTCGGCGGCCAGCCGATGGGTTTTGTAACTGGGAATCAGGTCCACCCGCCATTGCGGCCGCCAATCCTCATCCCAGGCACAGGCCACGACATCGGGGCTGTACTGGCTGACAAGCCGCGAAATGGAATCGAGGGTGCCGCGCACCGCATTGACCGGATGGCCTTGCGGGCTGCGGAAGGTATCGGGGACGCCAAAGAATGCCCGGAAATACAGATATGAGGTGTCAAAGATCAGCAAAGTGCTCATGGTGCTAGCTCAACCGGTAGGGGTTCGGCCCGCCGGAGATATCGTCAAGGGCGGCAATGATGGGGGGAACCAGGCGCTTGGTTTCAGCATCCAGGAGTTCGGCCAGGTGCTCTGGCGTGCGGGGACCAACCAGCGCGCTGGCGACATTCGGGGCATCCCTGACCCACATCAGCGCCACCTGGGCGGGGGTCAGCACGAGACCGTCGGCAGCCTTGGCGACCGCGTCGATGATGGAGCGGCTGCGCGGTTGCAGATAGGGCTCCAAGAACCACCCAAAGTGCTCGGAGGCCGCGCGAGAATCCCGAGGAATGCCGTGTCGATACCGTCCCGTCAACGCACCTCGCCCCAAGGAGGACCAGGCCAGCAATCCCATCGCGTGATGTTTCGCAGCGGCAATGACCTCCACCTCGGCTCGTCGAGCCAGCAGAGAATATTCCACTTGGACGGAGGCAAGCTTGGTTCGTCCGGTGACTGCTTCCTGCCAGGTGGCGGCGGTCGCGGTTTGCCACCCAACGAAGTTACTGACCCCGACATATCTGGCTAGGCCCCGTGAGACAGCCGAATCCAAGGCGGACAGGGTTTCCTCAATGGGAGCTTCCCCCCAAGCATGGACCTGCCACAAATCCACATGGTCGGTGCGCAATCGACGAAGGGAGCCTTCAAGGTCGCTGAGCAGTGCAGTTCTGGAGGTGTCGATGATGCGTTTACCACCGCGGATGACGAATCCAGCCTTGGTGGCGATGACCATGGCATCACGTGGAATTCCAACCGCCAGCAGCTTGCCAATCATCTGTTCCGCGACGCCACCGCCATAGGCGGGCGCGGTGTCGATCAGGTTGCCGCCGGCCTCTACGAAGTCGCTGACAAGCTCTTTGACCACCGGCCATTCGACATCGCGGCCCCAGGCCATCGACCCCAGGCCGACCCTGGAAACCTGCAGCCCTGAGCCGCCGAGAGACCGGTATTCCATTGCTTCAGTTTATGAGGTGATGGTTCATGGCTGGAGCATGCCGGTGGCCAGCAGCCCCGTCAACAATGCAGCCAGGGCCCAGCGGT
Source organism: Arachnia sp. (assembly GCA_041855345.1). Taxonomy (GTDB): domain Bacteria; phylum Actinomycetota; class Actinomycetes; order Propionibacteriales; family Propionibacteriaceae; genus Arachnia. The sequence continues at coordinate 21,272 of JBHAEB010000205.1, forward strand.
AGTACACAAACCCGCGGAAAGTATGGGTCGAAATGTACTTAATCAACCAGGCGATGACGGCATAGCCCACGACAAAGGCGATGATCGTGGCGGCGATGGTGGGGCCCCAATCGGTGTGTCCCTGCCCGATGTCCTTGAGCTTGTATAGCCCAGAGCCGAAGACCGCGGGGATGGCCAAGAGGAAGGAATATCGGGCTGCCGCCACCCGGTTATAGCCCATGAACAATCCGCCAGAGATGGTGGCCCCAGAGCGGGAAACACCAGGAATCAAGGCACAGGCCTGGGCTAGACCGAACCACAATCCGTGACCCCAGGTGAGTTCCTTCAGTTCGCGGGTGTTGCGTTCGGCCATCTTGTCAGCGATCAGCAGTACCGCGCCGACGGCGGCCAGCATGAATGCCGTCAACCATAGGTTCCGTAGATGGGTGTCGATGGCGTCTTGGAACAGCAGTCCCAGCACCACGATTGGCGTTGAGCCAATGATGACGAGCCATCCCATCCGGGCATCTGGATCGTTGCGGTCCACCTTCCCGACGAGGGAGCCAGCCCATTGCCTGATGATGCGCAGAATGTCTTTACCGAAATACACCAACACTGCGGTCTCGGTGCCGAGCTGGGTGACGGCGGTGAAGGCCGCGCCGGGATCGTGGCCGCCAAAGAACAGCTGCCCGACGATGGAGATATGCGCGCTCGATGAGATCGGCAGGAACTCGGTAAGTCCCTGCACGATGCCCAGCACGATAGCCTCCAACCAACCCATCTCTACTCCTCGAAGCTTTAGTGACGATCCCGGGCAACTCTAGCCCTGTGCACCCCCGATCGGTGGTAACCGACATTGGGTGTGATACCCAACAGCTTACCGTCGTTGTTCACGATATGACCAAGAATTCCACCAGCGAGCTATAGCTGACTTATCCCCGAGCCCCCATGTGATGGATAGGGTAGCGATATGCTGCACGATTTCCCGCACCCCGATCGGGTCGTCGTGGGAGCACTGGGGCCGGTGGGGCAGCGTTCCTATGTCGTCCAGATGCGTCAGCGAGACCAGCTGATCACCGTCGGATTGGCCCGGGAGGCCGTGTTGTCGATCGCTGAGCGCATCGAATCCCTCCTAAAACAGGCCGCCGCACTCGGCTGGATCGGCGACCAACCACCAGGTGAACCTGAGTTCAGCCCACTCGATGCCCCAGTCGAGGTGCTCTTTGATGTGCATGCCGTGGGTTGGGCCCTCGATCTGTCACGTGGCGCGATCCTCTTGGAGTTTTACCCTGGGGACCTCCAGGAAGAGGGTCAGGCCACCTTGGTTCAGGCCTGGTTATACCCCAGCATGGCCCGCGATTTTGCGGCACGAGCCCGCGCGATCGTCACCACAGCAGATCCCACCTGCCCCTTCTGCAGCCAGCCCATCCACGCTGCTGGACATATCTGTCCTCGCAGCAACGGTTATCGCAGCCCACTTTTTAGTCTGGATTGATCAACTCTTGGGGTGAACCAGTAGCGTGGTGCCTATGTACGCGTGGCCCCCAGTAGCGATTCCCTGTCTGCCAGCTTCTCCGGATGTGCCGCAGCAGCTTCGAATCTTCGATACCTCAACGTCGAAAACGATCCCGGTTGGCCCAAGCCAGGGAACGGCTCGAATCTATGTCTGCGGGATCACCCCCTACGACGCCACTCACCTAGGGCACGCCAATACCTATCTGACCTTTGACCTGATCAACCGGGTGTGGCGGGACCTTGGCCTTGAGGTGACCTATGTGCAAAACGTTACGGATGTGGATGATCCGCTGCTCGAGCGCGCCCAAGCCACTGGCCAGGATTGGGAGGAGTTGGCCGAAGGGCAGACTGAACTTTTCCGCACCGATATGAGCTTGCTGCGGGTCATCCCACCCGACCACTATGTCGGCGCGGTGGAGTCAATTCCCAGCGTGGTCACCTTGATCGAGCAGTTGCTGCCCACCGGTCTCGTCTATCAGGTGGACGATCCCGAGCATCCCGACTGGTACTTCAACACTGCCCAAGCCCCAGGTTTTGGCCAGGTCAGCGGCTGGGATGAGCTGCGGATGATCCGGATCTTCGAAGAACGCGGTGGCGATCCTCAGCGTCCGGGCAAACGACACCCCCTCGATTGTTTGCTGTGGCGGTTTGCCCGTGAAGGTGAACCAAGCTGGGCCTCACCCTTGGGTGCTGGACGTCCTGGCTGGCACATCGAATGCACTGCCATCGCGATCAACCATCTAGGTGCGCATTTCGACATCCAAGGTGGAGGCAGCGATTTGATCTTCCCCCACCATGAGATGTGTGCCGCCGAGGCCCATGCTGCGACGGGGCAGCCGATGGCTAAGGCCTATGTCCATTCCGGCATGGTCGCCCTCGATGGGGAGAAGATGAGCAAGTCCAAGGGAAACCTGGAATTGGTCTCTCGCCTGCGTCAGCAAGGAGCTGAACCGATGGCCATCAGGTTAGCCTTGCTCAGCCAGCATTACCGCAGCGACTGGGAGTGGACTCCAGACCAGTTGGCAACCGCCACCCGCCGGCTGGCCCTGTGGCGAAGCGTCCAGGAACGTGGTGCAGCCTTACCGGCTGGGCCGGTGATCGCGGAATTGCGCCGGGCCCTGCGTCGCGATCTGGATGCCCCCCTGGCATTACAACTGGTGGATGATTGGGCCACAGCCAGCATCAGTGGCGAGGGTGATGACCCCAAGGCCTTCAGCGAATTGTCCATCGCGGTCGATGCCTTGCTTGGCATCGCGCTTTAGGCACTAGGCTCACGCTTCGTGAAGTCCTTTGAACAGCTCTTTGAGCAACTCAGCGAGACCGCCCGCACCCGACCTGAAGGATCCTCCACGGTCGCCCGGCTCGACGCGGGTATCCACCACATCGGGAAGAAGGTGGTCGAGGAGGCCGCCGAAGTCTGGATGGCTGCTGAGCATGAGTCAAAGGACGACGCGGCATTGGAAATCAGCCAATTGCTGTACCACCTGCAGGTCATGATGATTGCCCTTGATCTCAACCTTGACGATATCTACAAGCACCTGTGAGCTTAGCCATGTTGAAGATAGCTGTGCCCAATAAGGGATCACTTGCCGAAGCAGCCACTGCGATGTTGCGTGCCGCCGGATACCGGCAGCGCACCGACAGCAAAGACCTGACCTTGATCGATGAACCCCATCAGGTGGAGTTTTACTATCTACGTCCCCGCGATATCGCGGTCTACGTCGGTGAGGGGCACCTCGATGTGGGGATCACCGGTCGCGACATGGTGCTGGATTCAGGGGCCCCCGTAACCGAAATTCTGCCGCTGGGATTTGGTGGCAGCAAATTCCGCTTTGCTGCCCCTGCGGACCGTCAATACGATCTCGCCGACCTGGCAGGGAAGCGGATCGCGACTTCATATCCGGGTCTATTGCGTGACTGGCTGAAGGTTCAGGGTATCGATGCCGAGTTGATCAAACTCGACGGTGCCGTCGAATCGGCTATTCGGCTCGGGGTGGCCGACGTCGTTGCCGATGTGGTGGACACCGGAACCACATTGAAACGGGCCGGGTTGGAGATATTTGGCGAACCGATCTGCGAAAGCGAAGCCATCCTCATCCGTCGTGCCGAAACTCCAACGCCGCCAGGATTGCCGGGGCTACAAACCCGACTCGAATCGGTGCTGGTCGCCCACAACTACGTGATGATGGACTACAACGTCTCCGAGCAGGATCTGCCCGCCACGACCGCCTTGGCATCCGGTGTCAACGGCCCTACCGTGTCCCGCCTAGCCCAGGACGGCTGGTTGGCGGTGCGGGTGCTGGTGCCGAAACGGGGTGCTCATCTGCTCATGGATCAGCTTTTCGAAGCCGGAGCCCGGGGCATCCTGTTGACCGAGCTGCGGGCGGTACGACTCTAGGGTCAGTTAATCCCACGCTTCTTCAAGATCGCCTCAATCTCGTCGAGTTCCTCATCGACGGGCTGCGCCTTGGCTTGCGGTTTTGCCTCACTCTGGGCTGGTTGCGCCCGTTTGGGAGAACCGATGGCTGGCTTGGTGTTAGCTGCTGATTTCGGCTGCTGTGCCTTTGCCGGTTTCGGCTCGGCGTTGCGTTCCTTCTTGGGCACGAAACCGGAGGCGATAAGTAGCAGGATCGAGATTCCTGCCAGTGAAACCCCCCAGGTCATTGATGTAGTCCAGCCGGTGCGCTGCGCCCATGCAATGAGGCTGGCAATTCCATTGACCAGCAGCGTGGTCATCTCGGTGAGGAACATCGCCAGGGGAAGCAGGACGATCCCCAATCCAGCCAACAGAACCCTGAGGCTTCGCCCCCGCGCATACAACCCCGCTGTGATCGCGAGAATCACAGTCATAGCGGCAATGGTGACAAACAGCGAGATACCCATAACCGCAAGCATTTCACATCGTGGTGCCATCCCAAGCTGGCTAGGGAGAACGCCCCATGCTCTTGAGCCTCGTTTGCATTTTCACTTAGGGTTACCATAGGATTTGCTTGTTGGATTACGATCAGCCCAGCTGACAGCACCTCAAGGTGCACAGGGAAACCCGGTCAAATCCCGGGGCTGTCGCGCAACGGTAGGTGTCGGTCTTAGCCGACACGAGCCCGAATTCCTGGTCAGCTTCGTGCTTGAGCCTCGCGCCTTAGGCTCAAAGGAGGAGTTACTGTGTCATCACCCGTCGCCCGCATCGCTGGGTTGACTGTGCGTTTCGGTGACCTCACTGCTATCGATGACCTCCATCTGGAGATCCAGCCGGGGGAGCGCATCGGTCTGATCGGTGAATCCGGTTCAGGAAAATCCATGACCGCCGCAGCCCTGCTGGGGTTGTTGCCCGCTACTGCACAGGCCAGTGGTTCGGTGTTGTTGCAAGACACTGAGTTGATTGGGGCCCCAGAAAAGGTCATTCGTCCGTTACGAGGCCAGGCGGTTGGTCTGGTTGCCCAAGACCCTCGAACCGCGCTGAATCCGCTGGTAAGGATTGGTGATCAGGTGGCTGAGCCGCTTCGTGGCCGGGGAATGGCTCGCACAGCTGCCCGGCAACGGGCCATCGAGCTCTTGGGTCAGGTTCAACTACCGCAGCCCGAGCGGATTGCCCGACGCTATCCCGGTGCCCTATCTGGCGGGCAACGGCAACGTGTTGGTATCGCTATGGCGCTGGCCGCCCACCCGGCACTCCTCATAGCCGACGAGCCAACCTCGGCCTTGGATGCGACGGTTCAAGCAGGTGTACTGCGGTTATTTGCCGATATCTCTGACTCCGCTTTGTTATTCATCACCCATGACATTGCGGTGGCCTCGCTGCTGTGCGATCGCCTGGTGGTGTTGCGTCGCGGGGTCAAAATCGCTGACGGGCCACAGGCCGAGATGATCGCCACACCGCCGCACCCCTATGTCGCAGAGCTGTTGGAAGCCAGCCGGTCGACGGCGCTGCCCGAGTCCTGCGAATCCTTGAATAGGTTGGTGGCCGCATGAATCCCCGCCTCGTCGCAGTCAATCTTGGGCGCAGATATGCCGCAGGTGGCCTGATGTCATGGCTTCGTAAGGAACCCGCGGTCGCCGCAGTAGCGGGCATCAGTCTGGAACTCTATGCCGGGCAGCGGCTTGGCATCGTGGGGGAGTCGGGATCGGGGAAATCCACCCTGATGCGGCTGCTTCTTGGTCTTGAGGCCCCAGATGTCGGCACCGTGACCCTAGACGGTCGGCTGGTCACCGCAGGCAGCAACCTCGACTGGTATCGCCGCCAGGTTCAGTTCGTACCCCAGGACCCGTCAAGCTCCCTCAATCCCCACCGGCGGATTCGCGACAGCATTGCCGAACCTCTGGAATGCTTACACATTGAGGGGGATCACGATGCTCGTATCGCCACCTGTATGGCTGCGGTTGGCTTGGACCTCGCATTATTGGACCGCTACCCGGGAGAATTGTCCGGGGGACAGCGGCAGCGGGTGGCCATCGCCCGGGCGCTAGCCCCGTCGCCGAGCATCATTATCGCCGACGAGGCAGTCAGCGCATTGGATGCGTTGGTCAGGCTGCAGGTCATGACCACGCTGCGTGAGATCTGCGAGCGGGAGCAGGTCGCGTTGATCTTCATCTCCCACGATCTGGGGGCTGTGAACTATCTCTGCGACTCGGTGTTGGTGCTTAGCGCGGGCAAGGTCGTCGAATCCGGCGCCCTGCCTCAAGTCTTCGAGATGCCAACGGCTGAGGGCACCAGAGAACTCGTGGCAGCCGTCCCAGCACAACCTGGGAGCTGAACGTGCTGAAACCTTCACCGTCACGTAGTTCAGTGGCGATGCTGCTGATGCTGCCTGCCCGCCTACAGCTGGTGATCATCACCCAGTTCTTGTTCAATGTGGGCTTTTACTTGGTGGTGCCGTTCCTGGCGGCCCATCTGCTTGAGAATCTCATGATGGCGGCCTGGGTGGTGGGCCTCATCCTCGGCATGCGGACCTTCAGCCAACAAGGGCTGTTCTTCGTTGGTGGCGCGCTGGCTGATCGCTTCGGCATCAAGAAGGCGGTCCTGATTGGTTGCGTCATCCGAATCTGCGGGTTCCTCGTGTTGTCCGTCGCCACCGAGGTTTTCGGCGTGATGCTGGGCGTGGTGCTGGTCGGACTAGCCGCCGCGTTGTTCTCACCCGCCGTGGAATCGGCGATCGTGGCTTGGGCCGGCGAGGTGGAAAACGCGGGCGGACCCACCCAAGAGGAGATCATCGGGCTGGAACTGATGGCCTCCAAGATGGGCACCATTGTTGGACCGCTAGTGGGGGCCGTCATCTTGGTCATCCCCTTCCAACTGACCTGCCTGGTTGGCGCTGGGGTATTCACCCTCGTGCTGGTCGCGCAACTGATCTGGCTTCCCGCTGGGTCCAGGACCGGAGAACCAGCGCCGATTCGCGAATCGGTAATGACCGTGCTGCGCAATCGCCGGTTCTTGCTCTTTGCCGTCATCCACAGCAGTTATTTGCTCTCCTATAACCAGTTCTATCTGGCGATTCCAATTGAACTGGAACGCATTGGCGTGCCAGGTGGTGCGATCACCTGGCTATTCGCGCTGGCTGCGGTATTAACGCTGGCCCTGCAATTACCACTCACCCGCGCGGTGATGCACTGGCCGAGTTCATCGGTACTCGGTCTGGGCTATGCCCTGATCGCCAGCGGATTCGCCAGCATGGCGATATTTGTGATCATGCCCCCGCTGCCGGGGCTGTGGGCCTTCCTCCCCGCAGCACTCTTTGTCACCGGCCTGCACATCGGACAGATCTTTGTCATGCCAGCCGCTCGTACCGTCGTGGCTCGGCTGGGTCAGGGACAACGTTTGGGCAGCTATCTAGGAATGTTGGCCTCCATGGGTGGGCTCGCCGTGTTGCTGGGAAGCACCGGAATTGGCCTGATCCTGCCGTGGGCGAAGGTCACTCAGCCGATGGCGGCTGTGCCCTGGTTGATCTTGGCGCTGATCCCTGTGATCTCGAGCGCCGCCGCCGTCATTTTTTGTCGACGGCATGTTGATTCGAAGAAGAAAGGACATCAATGAGGAGACCAAGACTTGTGGGGCTGTTGACCGCAGGTGTGGCCTTGGCGATGCTGACTACGGGTTGTGTGGCGACCCCAACTGAGGACGCATCCTCGGCTGCTGCCGGGGCGCCCCGCCTGCGCCTCGCCCTCAACTTCGCCCCAATGGCTGATCTATCGCCATACACCGATGACGCCACATCCTTGGTTCGAATGGGGGCAACTGAATCGTTGATCACCATCGACGCCAATGGTGAGCCGCAGCCCGCCTTGGCGGAGAGCTTTGAAATGGTGGATGAATTCACCGCCAAGTTCACGCTCCGTTCCGGGGTGAGTTTCCACGACGGCACCGCTGTCAATGCGGAGGCGGTGGTCAATTCGTTGACCCATGCGTTCAACGCTGACCCAGCACCTGGCACCGTCTCTGGGCGGGGCCTGACTGCCGCCGCCGAGGGCGACAATGTTGTGCTGGTCACCTCGCCGAAGGCAGATCCGGTGCTGGTGATGAGATTCGCCAATCCGGATATGGTAATTCTGGCCCCCAAGGCCTATGAGGCTGATGCCAACAAACCCAACCCCATTGAGGCTGGCACTGGGCCGTTCAAATTGACCGCTCTGAACGGCACCACCGACGCCACCTTGGAGGCCAATACCGACTACTGGGGTGGGGCGCCAAAACTGTCTGGGCTGGATGTGAAATTCATCAGTGAGGCCGCCTCCCGGGTGTCCGCGCTACGCGCTGGTGAGTTGGACGTCATCCAGAATGTTCCCATCGCCCAGCTGGCGAATATGGACGGTTTCGTTGTGGAAACCCGCCCGATCCCACGCACCACCGGCCTGCTCCTGAACACCCGCTCTGGGGCATTCACGGATCCAGGGCTACGGGCTGCCGCAGTGGCTGCTATCGACCAGGATGTGTTGGCCCAAACCATCTTCGAAGACAACGCCGACCCGGCCGAAGGCCTATTTAGGGGCGACACCTCTTGGACGGCAGACCGGCCCGCACCGCAGCTACCGGCTGCGACTGATCCAGCCAACACCACCATTACCATCGCCACCTATGACGATCGCCCCGAGCTTCCCGAAGCGGTCACCGTCGTGGCGGATCAACTACGCAAGGCCGGATTCACCGTCGAGACCCCCGTCGTGAAGTCCTATGCGGTCTTGGAGGCCGAGCTGCTGGCCGGTAACTATGACGCCGTGATCGCCTCTCGGATGTACATGTCGAAGGCCAACGATCCGCTGAGCGTCATCGAGTCCGATTTCACCTGCGAGGGCGGCTATAACCTCTCCTTCCTCTGCGATGCTGAGATTGACGCGGAGGTGGCGGCAGCCGTAGGTGTTTCCGATGTGGATGCCCGGTTGGCGGCTGCGGTAGCTGCTGAGGCCAAGGTGCTCAGCACTGGGGCCTATATTCCGCTGGTCCATGAGCAGGTGCGGATCGGGCGGACCGAGCAGGTATCAGGCCTGGCTGAGGATCCGCTTGAGTGGCAGATGATCACCAACCAGACCACCCTGTCTGAGTAAGCGAGAACCTGGAGTGAGCAAGCCGAGTTTGCGTCCCGTTCTGGTGATGGGTATCGCGGTGCTGGTCACCGCGCTATTTGCCGGTTCCCTACCTTGGCTGACGGGCAGCGACCCTGCCCGAACAGTGCTTCGCGCCCGCCAAGTTGAGCGGGACGCAGACCCGGCTGCTCTCGAAGCGATCCGTGAATCTCTTCATCTTCCAGAGAACCCCATCGTTGGCACCTGGCAATGGCTGACCGCTGCTGTGCGAGGAGACTTCGGGGTCTCGTGGGTTTCCGGCTCTCCCGTGGCGGAGGTCGTCGGCAAGGCCCTGTTGGTATCTCTCAACCTGTCAGCGGTTGCCGCCCTCGTTACCCTGCTGCTGGCCGTGGCCTTGGTGATACCTCGAATCATCGCAGTTGGTCGAGGCAAGGATGCCGGATCTGCGGTTCTTCGCGGCATCGCCTCGGTGCTGGCTGCGCTTCCGGAATTTGTGCTGGCGGTTCTACTGGCTTACCTGTTCGCGGTGAAACTGAAATGGTTGCCAGCCACCGGATGGAAATCCAGTATTCATCTCATCCTTCCCGTTTCCGCCATCGCCATTGCCTGCGTCGGGGTGTTGACACGAGTTCTTATGACCGCGGTGACTGCAGTGGCAGCAGAGGACTGGGTGCGAACCTGGCGAGCGAACGGAGCCCGTCCTCACCGGATCTCGGTGGAGGTGGGGCGTCGCGCCCTGGCAGTAGTGCTGCCCCAGGTGTTGTTGTTGCTTGCCGGGATAGTTGGCGCCTCCGTGGTGGTGGAGGATACCTACGCTATCCCGGGCCTGGGACGGCTCAGCCTCAATGCCGCACTGGCGCAGGACGTTCCGGTGGTGCAGGGGGCGATGGCAGTGCTGGTGGTGCTAGGCATCGTCGTGGGAACGATAGGGAATTTGCTGCACCGCTGGTTAATGGGACCTGCCCTCGAAGCCGGACACGGGGCCGCTGCTGTTCGTTCCATCAGCACCATCAGGCGTGGTTGGGGATGGTGGCTCAGTATCGTCGCTCTGAGCGTGTTGATCATCGGGGGATGGTTCCGCTCCAGTGCTGTGGATCCTGCAGCCCGAAACCTGGGACCAAGCCTGGCCCATCCGCTGGGTACCGATCATGTGGGCCGTGATGTGTGGGCACGTGTAGGGGAGGGTGCCTGGCTGACGATTGGATCGGCGGTGATCCTTACCCTGGTGTGCCTGATCATTGGATTGGCAGTGGGCTTGGCTTCACAACGCGGGTCTGCGGGTTTCACCGACATTCTTAACGCCGTACCATCAGTGTTCCTTGGGGTGGTCTTGGCTGCGGCGCTGGGCGCCGGTTTGCCGACGGCTTGGCTGGCGATCTGCCTGGTGGGCTGGATCCCCTTGGCCGTGCACACCCGCACGCTGGCGGCGGAGGCCAGAGCCGCAGGTTTCCATCAGGCAGCCATTACCTCTGGGGCGACGGGATGGTGGATCACCCGCAAACACCTCCTCCCCAGCGTGTTTCGCCCGGTACTTGGGCACGGCTTGATCCGACTGCCCCATCTGGCCCTAGCCCTGACTGGTTTGGGTTTCCTTGGTCTGGGGGCCGGCCATGACTCCCCAGAGTGGGGGAAGCTGCTAGCTGACAGCGTCAACCATATGGAGCGTGCTCCCTGGGCCGTGGCCGCACCCGCTATCGGCCTTGTGCTGCTTGGTTTGGTGACCAACCTGGCCCGTTCTGACTGAATTCGTTGCGGGCATATGGAAGGAGGCAGCTCGACTATTTGGTGGGAGGCTGATGGCGCGGTAACATATCCAGCTGGATAGCGGCGTGTCACCATTCCGCAACACAAAGTGGAGGCCTGATCTCCCACCTCAGTCGCGCCGAGCGGCGAGGTCGAAACGCACTACAGGTGCGTCTTCAGGTCTTCGCGTGTGCGGAGACCTTTGTTGTCTATCCAATAGATTTCAACCTTGGAGGAACCCATCAGCACTGAACCGCGGATCAACGAACGCATCCGAGTACCCGAAGTACGGCTTGTCGGCCCGAAGGGCGAGCAGGTCGGTATCGTGCGGCTCGAGGACGCCTTGCGTCTGGCCGCAGAGAGTGATCTCGACCTAGTGGAGGTGGCGCCCCAGGCGCGCCCACCGGTTGCAAAACTGATGGACTACGGCAAATTCAAGTACGAGGCCGCGCAGAAGGCGCGCGATGCTCGTCGAAACCAGTCGAATACCATCACCAAGGAGATGAAGCTCCGCCTCAAGATCGATAACCACGATTACGAGACGAAGAAGGGCCATGTCGTGCGGTTCCTCAAAGCCGGCGACAAGGTGAAGATCACCATTATGTTCCGTGGCCGCGAGCAGTCGCGTCCCGAACTAGGCATGAATCTGCTGAAACGGTTGGCTGACGACGTCGCCGAGTTTGGTTTCGTTGAATCTGCTCCCAAGCAGGATGGCCGGAACATGCTCATGGTGCTAGGCCCCACCAAGAAGAAAACCGAAGCCAAGGCCGAACAGGCTGAGGAGCGGGATCGTCGCATGGAGCAGCGTAGGGCCGATGCTGAGGCGGAACGTGCTGAAGAGGCTCGTCTGAGGGCAGCCGCGACACGGACCACCAAGAAGAAGCGCGGCCCCGCCGACAACATGGATCCCGATATCGACCTGTGACCCAGGCCGGTTAGACAAGAAGAAAGTGAGCCAACTATGCCGAAGATGAAGTCACATTCCGGTGCCAAGAAGCGTTTCAAGGTGACCGGATCGGGCAAGCTCATGCACCGTCAGGCCAATCTGGGCCACCTCAACGCCCATAAGACCTCCAAGCGGCTGCGTCGACTCAAGGGCAACACTGAGATGGCCCCGGCCGATATCAAGCAGGCCAAGGCGCTCCTGGCTGGCTACACCGGTCGCTGAGCCCCTTCCGCAATCCCGATCATCCGTTAGGCCGCTCAAGATCGGCCATCAACCCAAGGAGTAACCATGGCACGCGTGAAGCGTTCTGTGAATGCGCAGAAGAAGCGCCGCGAAGTTCTGGAGCTGGCTTCCGGATACCGTGGCCAGCGCTCGCGTCTCTACCGCAAGGCCAAGGAGCAGATCCTTCACTCTGCTACCTACGCCTATCGTGATCGTCGCGCCAAGAAGGGTGACTTCCGTGCCCTGTGGATCCAGCGCATCAACGCTGCGGCTCGCGCCGAAGGCATGACCTACAACCGCTTCATCAACGGCCTGAAGAATGCCGGGGTCGAGGTGGATCGTAAGATTCTGGCCGATTTGGCCGTCACCGACCCCAATGCTTTCGCCACTCTGGTGGCGGTAGCGCGTGACAATCAGTCCTGAGCGTGGCTGAACGACCGAACGCAGCACGTGAGCTTTCGAGCTCCGGGCTGCGTTCGTTGCGTCGGCTCACTCATCGACGCGGCCGGGAACAGGCCGGAGCGTTCCTGGCTGAGGGCCGCCAAGCGGTGCGCGAAGCGTTGGCAGTTGGGGAGCTAGTGAACTCAGTCGTGGTTACCGACCCTGATCGGCATGCCGATCTTCTTGACGGTTTCAGCGGCACCCTATTCCTGGCCAACGACACCGCAATGAAACAACTCAGCGACACCATCACTCCGCAGGGAATCGTGGCTGAATGTCGCGTGCCGCAGTTCAGCTGGGCCGATATCGGTCAGGCACGCCTGCTGGTGATCTGTGCCCAGATTCGTGACCCCGGTAATGCTGGGACGGTGATTCGCTGCGCTGACGCCTTTGGGGCTGATGGCGTGATCCTGACCTCCGGTTCCGTTGAGGTGTGGAATCCCAAGACCGTCCGGGCCAGTGTCGGCTCCATTTTCCATCTGCCAATCGTGACCGGCATCGGTCTAGCCGAGGCCGTGGCGGCTGTCCATGCGCGTGGTATGCAGGTGCTGGCTGCCGACGGCGACGGCGAACCCCTCGATCTGCTGGCCGCCGAGGGGGCCTTGAGTCAGCCCTCGGCATGGCTCATGGGAAATGAGGCCTGGGGGCTGCCCGCCGAAGATGCCGCCCTGGCCGATCGCACCGTCGCTATCCCGATGTGGGGCCAAGCTGAAAGCCTCAACCTGTCCTCGGCCGCTGCCATCTGCCTCTATCAAACCGCCTCAGCACAGCGACGCTGAGGGCTAGCGGCCAAGCCTCTCGAAGTGCCCAGCAAATCCCATGCCGCTGCGTTACACCCTAGTGAAACGCCCAGCCTCTCGAAGTGCCCGGCAAATCCCATGCCGCTGCGTTACACCCTAGTGAAACGCCCAGCCTGTCATTGGATATGACGGATTCTCTGTCAGAATTCAGGCCATGTCAGCACGTGAGATTCTGGAAACCACCCAGTGGGGTGAACTCGTGGCCTTTAACGTCAGCGCCGCTGAAGGTGCTGATGCGTTGCGGGTCTACCTGGGTGATGACCGCGCAGCCATGGCTGAGGCTAGCCAGCTGTGGTGGGACATCTTCTTCCATGGTCCTGCATTCCTGCCCGCCCAGCCGGCGGTCGTGCGCTATTTCGTCGCGCTGTTAGGTGAATGGGCGGCCCAGCCACAGCTTGATGCCGCCACCATCGACTTGGTCGAGTTCCTTCAATCCCTGGGGCGATGGGTGAACATGTTCAAAGACCAGCACCGAGAGCCTTATGCTGCCGAGGCGGCTCAGATCCGGGCAGCCATGGTTCGAGTCGATGGAAATGTCGAGGCTCTCGACCTGTTCGGTGAGTTGGAAGCCGAGTTCGAGGCCTCGCAGCACCATGCCGGATACGAGTTGGTGCAGCTCGCCCCGATGGTGGTGACAGCGCTGACCCCATATCGGGAAGTGGACGACGAATCGCTGGCCAAGGCTTGTCAGCAGGCACTGACCCATTGGGTCAGTGTCGTCGATGCTTAGACAATGAAACCTCGAATCATCATTCGGGATACCGATTGGGCCGCACTAGCTCACGCCTATGGATCGGCTGCCGATATACCGCAGCAGTTGACCGTGCTGCTGGGGGAGGACCTCGACGATATGGCCGAGGCTGTCCGAGAACTGCACATGGCTGTTGTGCATCAGGGTCGAGTGTTTTCCGCCACCCCTGCGGTGGTGCGTTTTCTGACGCAGCTACTCAATGAGTGGGATTATGAGGAAAGCCTTGATGAAGTCATCACCTTGGTTCTCTATGTCCTTTATGAAGCCGGCTGGGCGGCGCAATGGGAAGGCCGCGGCCTTGAGGATCATGATCTAGAGGATGATGACCTCGCTGCCATCCGGGCCGTCGGGGACCTGGGAGATGAGGTCTCCTCCACGCTGCTGATGTGTGCTCGCCGCCGGTGGCCTCACGATACGACGGCCTTGGAGGTTGCGGTGCCATGGCTCCTGACACCCGGTGCCGAGGGCACCCGGGCTATAGCCCTCGACTGGATTCGTGGTGAACTGACTCGCTCTGACTTGAGCCGTACGGAGCGAGCCGTGCATGTGCTGGCCCTGGGGGACCTTGGCGGGGATGTGCGCGGATTTCTGGAATGCCCGGATCCGGCGATCCGTACCTGCGCTGCGCTGGCGCTGCTGCCAGAGCCACATGCTCATGCCGTGGTGGCAGCGGCCCTTGATGATCCTGAGGCCGCAAACGAATGGTTCGACTACACCTTATTTCGATTCATCTATGGGGTCTCTGATTATTTAGCAGAAGCGCTGAACACCACTTGATATCGAACATATATTCGATTATAATAGTGCTGTGAACACGGTAGTTCCCCGCAGTGCAGCACAGGCCTTTTCGGCCCTCGGCTGCCACCAGCACCTGGTGGCAGCCGAGGCTGCTGAAGTCCTAGCCATTGCTAGTGCGGCTGATCTCTATCAGGTCACCGAAGAAGCCGTGTTCGAGGGTATGGAACGTGAGATCCGCGTCGGGCATGACGGCACGCCCCTCGTCGGTGAATTCTTAGCTGCTGAAATTGGCGCCATCTTGGGAATCTCGCCTGGGGCGGCGCTGAACCGCCTTGCGGAGGTGCTTGACGTGAGGCACCGGCTGCCGCATCTATGGGCTGCCTTCCTGGAGGGCCGACTGCGCTGGTGGCAGGCCGCCAATGTTGCTAGGCGTTGCTGTGAACTGAGTGCTCAGTGTGTGGACTGGTTGGATCGTCAGCTGGGCTGGGCCATGGGGGTGTGGCCCTGGCAACGAATTCTTCAGCACCTCGACGGTTGGATTATCTCCGCTGATCCGGTGCGCGCCGAGGAACGCGAACAACTCGAGCGCGAGCGTCGCATGGTCAATATCGGGCGTATTCGTGATGGCCACTGCCAGATCTGGGGCACCGTAGCCGCTGCCGATGGCATCGTCTTCGATCATGCGTTGACCCAGGTGGCCCAGAGCTTGCCTGTCGAAGGAACCCTGGAGCAGCGGCGGGCAGCGGCTGTAGGTGTGTTGGCGCGACAGGCTCATGGCCAAGATGTGCTGCCATCGGTCAGCCTGGTGATTCATATCAATGCGTCGGATCCAGCAATGGCGCTTGATCAAGATGTCTCGGGGGTTGCTGAGGTCGAGGGCTGGGGAGCCATATTGACCCAGCACTTACCCGAGTTTCTGGCCGGTTCCAAGGTCACGGTTCGCCCAATCATTGACCCGTGGGCGATCAGCCCCCAGGATCAACATGATCCCTCCGATGCGTTGCGGCTCGCGGTGGCTGCCACCATGCCTCACGATGTCTTTCCCTTCGGGTCGGTGCCGGCGGGGCGCTGTGATCTGGATCATACGCAGCCCTATCGCATGGGTGTGGCTGGGCAAACGGCATGGGGAAACCTCGGCCCGTTGTCGCGTTACACGCACCGAGTCAAGACCTTCGGCGGGTGGCGGCTGGAGCAGCCCCAACCAGGGGCCTTCCTGTGGACCTCTCCCCACGGGTATCGCTATGGGGTCACTCCGCACGGCACGGTGCGGATTTCTGGACCGCCAGTGATGGAGGCTGTGGATCCTGGTTGGTTGGTGGAACCGTCTTGGTCGCGGGGGGAGCCGCCGTTGCCTGATGATGCTCCGGTGGAGTCGGAGGCTTGGGTGAGGGCGTGGTGGGTCCTGACCGGGTTGTGTTCAACAGGTGTGTGAAGGGATAGTGCGCGTCCTCCTAGCGGGCTGGTGTGTGGCGACTCTGGGGTGGGAGAGCACTAGGACAATGGGCGTGCTACTGGGTGGTGTGTTGGATGTTGCGTTGGGCTGTGGCGAGGGTTGGTGTGTGTTGGCTTAGTGAGGCGATGAGCTGCGAGTTTGGTGATGCCTCAATAGGTTGGGTTTAGGCGACTGTGGGGTAGGGGCTCGCCAGATGATGGCCGTGCCGCTGCTGGGTGGGTGTATCGCGTTGGATGCCGTGAGGCGCCGCATCAGAGGTGTCTCAGCGTTGAGTTATTGAGGTGACGCGGTACTAGACTTCAGGGGCTGATTCCGACAAGGGGAGATCATGTCTGGCCCGAATGACAATTTCGATCCGAAGCAGGTGGCTGCACTCGATGCTGCCGCCGTGGAGGGTTATGTGGCTGACGCGTTGACCGCGATTGCCGCTGCCGCCTCCACCGCTGAACTTAAGCAAGTGCGCCTCGACCATGCCGGGGACCGGTCACCATTGGCTCTAGCTAACCGGGAAATTGGCGCTCTGCCTCCGGCGGCGCGTAAGGAGGCTGGGGCCCGGGTGGGTAAGGCACGTGGTCAGGTTAATCAGGCTGTGGCGGCTCGGCAGGAGGAACTGGCTGCTATTGAACTGGCTGAGGCTCTCGTGGCTGAGCGAGTGGATATGACCCTGCCTGTGGAACTTGCCCCGCAAGGTGGACTACACCCTATTACCTCGCTTATCGACGAGATGTGCGATGTTTTCGTCGCTATGGGCTGGGAGGTCGCGGAGGGCCCAGAGCTTGAGGCTGAGTGGTTCAATTTCGATGCCCTTAACCTCGGTGTGGACCATCCTGCTCGTGGTGAGCAGGACACGCTGTGGGTGGAGCCGGTTTCCGCTGGCAAGCTGATGCGCACTCAGACCTCGCCGGTTCAGATTCGCGCCTTGCTTGAGCGCGATCTGCCGCTCTATATCGTCAGCCCTGGCAAGGTATTCCGTGCCGATGAATATGACGCCACCCATCTGCCGGTGTTCCACCAGCTAGAGGGCCTCGTTGTTGACAAGGGCATTTCTATGGCGGATCTGCGGGGGGTGCTCGATCACTTCGCTCAGGCCATGTTTGGCGATGTTTCTACTCGAATGCGTCCCCACTATTTCCCGTTTACGGAGCCCTCAGCTGAGGTGGATCTGCAATGTTTCGTCTGTCATGGCGCTTCCGTCGGCAACCCGGATCGTCCTTGTCGGACGTGTAAATCCGAGGGCTGGATCGAGTGGGGAGGCTGTGGTGTGGTCAACCCCCGCGTCCTGAGTGCCTGTGGTATCGATCCCGAGGTGTATTCAGGTTTCGCTTTCGGCATGGGCGTTGACCGGACCGTCATGTTCCGTACCGGAGCCCCGGATCTGCGTGATTTCGTTGAAGGAGATATCCGGTTTACCCGATCTGCGGTGGGAGGCAAGCGATGAAGGCCCCAATATCTTGGCTTCGTGACCTGGTGAATCTACCCGAGGGCGCCGACACCCAGGCGATCGCAGAGGCGCTGACCGGACTCGGGTTAACAGTAGAACGTATCGAAACCACTGGCCCTGAGGTGACTGGGCCACTGGTCATTGGCCGGGTCTTGGATATTGAGTCTGCGCTGCAAAAGAACGGTAAGACCATCCGCTATTGCCGTGTCGACGTCGGTGACCATAACGATCCGGCTACTGAGGAATTCCCGGCTTCCCGGGGCATTGTCTGTGGTGCCCATAATTTTGTTGTTGGTGATCTCGTCGTTGTAGCGCTGCCTGGCGCGGTGCTGCCGGGAGACTTCCAGATTTCAGCACGTAAAACCTATGGGCATATCTCCGATGGCATGATCTGTGCTGAGGATGAGATCGGTCTAGGCGATGACCATAGCGGCATTATCGTGCTGCCGGAGACTCCCGGATTGGTTCCTGGCGATGATGCGTTGACGGCGCTGTGGACCAGTGATGAGGTTCTCGATATCGAGGTCACCCCGGATCTGGCGCACTGCCTATCGATGCGTGGTTTGGCCCGGGAGACCGCCACCGTTATGGGAGCAACCTTCACCGATCCCTATCAGACCCCGATGCCAGCGCCAGTTCTTGACGGCCACCCCGTGGTTCTGGAATCAGATAAATGCTCCGCCTTCGTGGCCTTGAGTATTGAGGGTTTCGACCCAGCTGCGCCCACCCCGAAGCCGATGGCCGACAGGTTGCGTGCTAGTGGTGTGCGTTCGATTTCGTTGCCTGTCGATATCACGAACTATGTGATGCTTGAGTCGGGGCAGCCGCTCCACGCCTATGACGCATCGAAGCTCGCCGGGCCGATTCGGGTGCGATCGGCCACCGAGGGTGAACAACTCACCACCCTCGATGGAGTGACCCGCACCCTAGATGCTGATGATCTGCTCATCACTGACGATTCTGGCCCCATCGGGTTGGCTGGGGTGATGGGCGGAGCCACCACCGAGGTCTCGGAGACGACTACCGCCATCGTGTTGGAGGCTGCAGCGTTTCATCCAGCGACGGTTTCGCGGACGTTCCGGCGCCATGGACTGCCCTCTGAGGCTTCCAAACGCTTCGAACGCAGCGTTGATCCGGGGCTGCCTTACGCAGCTGCAAAGCGGGCTGCCGATCTGCTGGTTGAGCATGGCGGCGGGAAAGTCAGTGGGTCGGTCACGGTCGTTGGCCAGGTGCCAGCGCCTCAACGAATCGATCTACGAGCTGGATTGGTGCCTGCGGTGCTGGGTGCTGATGTTGATCAGGGCGAAACCATCCGCATCCTGGAGGCCGGTGGTTGCCGGGTCGTGGCGCTGGGTGATTCCTTGAGCGTTGAGCCCCCTAGCTGGCGACCCGATCTACGTGACCCCTATGACGTCGTCGAAGAGGTGGGACGCAAGATCGGCTACCACCGTATCGGTCGTCGACTTCCTGTCGCGCCAGCCGGTCGTGGTCTCACCCAAGCCCAGCGGGGGCGCCGGGCGGCGATGCGTGCGGTAGCCGCTGTGGGTTTCACTGAGATCCTGAGTTTGCCCTTCATAAGTGATGCTGACCTGGATCGGCAGTTGCTTGAAGCTGAGGATCCGCGACGTCGCACCGTGCGGCTGGCAAATCCCCTGGCCGAAACCACGCCCTATCTGCGTACCTCACTGCTGCCTGGGCTGTTCGCGGCAGTAGCGAAGAACCAATCCCGTTCCATCGTCGATCTAGCGCTTTTCGAGCGGGGCATGGTCTTCCGAGGTGGCGATCATCCGCCAGCACCGCGCCCCAGCGTCGACCATAGGCCCAGCCCGGAGGAACTCGGCGCCTTTGCCGCCGCGCTGCCGGATCAGCCTGAGTTATTGGCTGGGATTGTGGCTGGCAATTGGCGGCCTGCCGGCTGGGAGGGGACCCAGGTGCCCGCCGACTGGCGTCATGTCGTCGCCCTCGCTGAGGCTGTCGCCCAGGCCATAGGCCATCAGGTGGAGCGTCGAAATGCCCATCAAGCGCCATGGCATCCGGGCCGATGCGCTGAATTACTGGTGGCTGGCCAGGTGATTGGTTATGTCGGTGAACTACACCCTGAGGTGATCAAGGCCTTCGCACTGCCCGCGCGCACTGCCGCGGTGGAGATCGATCTTGGCGCCATGCTGGCGTTGGAACCCATCCGGCCACGTATCGGTCAGCTGGCTGGGTTCCCAGTCGCTAAAGAAGATGTGGCCCTAGTTGTTGCCGAAGAAACCCCGGCAGAGCAGGTGCGTCAAGCCCTTATCGAGGGCGCTGGTGAGTTGCTGGAGTCGGTCCACCTGTTCGATATCTATCGAGGTGACCAAGTGCCGGCTGGGCATAAATCGCTGGCCTTCGGGTTGCGGTTCCGTGCGGATCGCACCCTCACCGACGTGGAAGCGGGTTCGGCACGAGACGCGGCTGTGGCGTTGGCTGCTCAGCGTTTCGGCGCGGTTCAGCGGGCCTGACCTGGAGCTGGGATGCTCAGTGTCGAACGCATCACGAGTGCTGGACTGGCGATCCTCGATGCTTGGGGGCTGGGGGATTTGTCCATGCGACGGGTGGCCGATGAACTGGGTGTGAAGGCGGGGGCGTTGTACTACCACGTCCCCAACAAGCAGTCGCTGTTGGCGAGGATTGCGGATGTGATCCTCGCTTCGGCGCCCTCGCCACATACCTCTGACCTGGCTCAATGGTTGCGCGAGTGGTCTCACGGGCTGCGGCAAGCACTGTTGGCCCATCGCGATGGTGCCGAGCTGGTGGCCTCGACAATCGCGGTGGGGCTGGGGACAACTGATCCGACGGTGCAGGGGCGGGAATTACTTGCTCAGCGGGGGGCGCCTCAACCGGCAGCCACGATGGCGACCTTCCTGCATTTCATCGTGGGTCATGCCATGGCCGAACAAACCAGAAGCCAGCTCGTTGCTTTGGGGGTGTTGCCTGACTTCGACGAAGATGCCTCAGCCCGAGACTTCAGCCACGGCATCGAGATCCTGGTACGCGGCAGCATGATGGAATAATGATTCACTCTATGGCATAGTTACCACCATGAAGTTTTTGGTGGCTGTGGCCGGATGTACCGGATATGCCGGGGGAGAGCTGCTGCGGCTGCTGTTGGCTCACCCCAACATCAGGATTGGAAACTGCACTGGAAACAGCTCAGTGGGGGAGCGGCTGGGTCAACATCAGCCCCATCTGGCCCCGCTGGCTGATCGGATGATCGAGCCAACCACCCTGGAAGCCCTCGCAGGTCACGATGTGGTGTTCTTGGCCTTACCCCATGGCGCCAGCGCCGATATCGCTGGTCAGCTCGGCGCGGAAACCGTCGTCATCGACGCCGGTGCCGACTTCCGGCTCCACGATGCCTCCCAGTGGCGCCAGTTCTATGGCACCGAACACGCCGGGACCTGGCCCTATGGTTTACCGGAACTGCCGGGGCAACGGGCCAAACTTCGCGGCGCCACCCGCATCGCGGTCCCCGGCTGCTATCCCACAGCCACGACACTGGCGTTGTTTCCGGCGGTTGCCGCCAACCTCGTCGACGCCAGCGCGATCGTCATCGTGGCGGCATCTGGGACCTCTGGTGCCGGTAAGGCCGCCAAGACCCACCTCCTGGCATCCGAGATTATGGGCAGTGCCTCGGTCTACGGCGTGGGCGGTGGTCACCGTCATACTCCTGAAATCATCCAGAATCTCTCCCAGGTCACTACTGAGCAGGTCATGGTGAGTTTCACACCGATGTTGGTACCCATGCCCCGAGGGATCTTAGCCACCTGCTCGGCTCCGATTCGACATGGCGTAACTGCTGCTCAGGTCCGGGCCGTGTACGCCGAGGCCTTCGATGCGGAGCCCTTTGTTGAGCTGTTACCGGAGGGTACCTGGCCAGTGACCGCGAGCGTGCTTGGGTCGAATCGGGTCGCGATACAGGTTGGCGTCGATGCGGCGGCGGGACGAATGATCGCGGTGGCGGCCATTGACAACCTCACCAAGGGCACCTCCGGTGGTGCGATTCAGGCGATGAATCTGGCCTTAAATCTCGACGAAACCACTGGGCTTACCACGATCGGAGTCGCGCCGTGAGTATCACGATCCCCGCCGGATTCACTGCCGCCGGAATTGCTGCCGGTATCAAAGGCGAAGGCCTCAAGGATCTCGCCTTGATCCACAACCATGGCCCCAGTAAGGCTGCGGCGGCCGTGTTCACCCGAAACCGAGTCGCCGCTGCACCCGTGATCTGGTCTCGGGAGGCCATCAGCGACGGCGAACTAGCCGCTGTTGTCATGAACTCCGGTGGGGCTAACGCCTGTACCGGTCAGCAAGGCTATGCCGACGCCCAAGCGATGGCCGAGACTACAGCTGCGGGGCTCAACCTGGCAGCCACGCAGGTCGCAGTTTGCTCCACTGGCTTAATCGGGGTCCGATTGCCTATGGATGCGGTTCTGACTGGCATCACATCAGCACATCAACAGCTGAGCCGTGGCGGTGGTAGCGACGCTGCCCACGCGATCATGACCACCGACACCGTCCCCAAGCAAGCCGCCCATATCGATGAGGGATGGAGTATCGGCGGAATGGCCAAAGGCGCAGGCATGCTTGCCCCAAGCCTGGCGACGATGCTTGTCGTGCTCACCACCGACGCCGACCTGAGTTCCAGCCAGCTCGATGAGGCGCTGCGTGAGGCCACCCGGGTGAGTTTCGACCGGCTCGATGGCGATGGTTGTATGTCCACCAATGACACCGTGCTGTTGCTGGCATCAGGTGCCAGTGGGGTGCGCCCACAACTTGGCGAGTTTCGCAGTGCGCTGGCTGCTGTCTGCCAGGACCTGGCGCGCAGCCTCATCGCCGATGCCGAAGGCGCACACCACGAGATCGCCATAGAAGTGGTCGGTGCTGCCTCGGTCAGCGATGCCGAGACAGTCGGTCATGCGGTGGCTCGCAGCAATCTGTTCAAATGCGCCATCTTTGGTGCCGATCCCAACTGGGGTCGGGTATTGGCCTCGATTGGGGTCACCGATGCGGTTTTCGAACCCGACCGTCTTGACGTCAGCTTTAACGGCATTCAGGTCTGCCGAGCAGGGGGCATTGGCGAGCCCCGGGAGCTCGTCGATTTGAGCGGGAGAGAGGTCCATGTGCTGATTGATCTTCACGCCGGTGTGGAGACCGCCACGATCCTGACCACCGACCTGACCTATGACTATGTCAAAGAGAATGCGGAGTACTCGTCATGACCCGAATCCTCAGCCCTGATCGTCAGCAACTCTTAGCCAAAGCCAACACCCTCATTGAAGCCCTGCCATGGCTGAGCCAATTCGCGGGCGAAACCATCGTCATCAAATACGGCGGCAACGCCATGATCGACGACACCCTCAAGCGGGCCTTCGCTGAGGACATCGTCTTCTTGCGTCGGGTGGGTCTCAAACCAGTGGTCGTTCACGGTGGTGGGCCTCAGATCAGTTCAATGTTGTCCCGGTTACAGATCGATTCTGAGTTCCGCGGGGGGCTGCGGGTGACCACCTTAGAAGCGATGGATGTGGTGCGGATGGTGTTGGTCGGTCAGGTCGGCCGGGAACTCGTTGGCCTGATCAATGCGCACGCCCCCTTCGCTGTGGGCATGTCCGGTGAGGACGGTGGCCTGCTACGGGCCAAGCGGCGGGCACTGATCGTCGATGATGAGGAGGTAGACCTTGGCCTGGTTGGAGATGTCGACTCGGTCGACCCGTCAGCCCTGCTCGATCTCATCGAGGCAGGCCGTATCCCCGTAGTGGCAACCGTCGCGCCCGGGCCCGATGGCCAGGTGTACAACGTCAACGCCGACACAGCCGCCTCGGCGCTGGCCGTTGCGTTGGGCGCTAAACGCCTGGTCATGCTCACCAACGTCGCTGGTGTCTATGCCAACTATCCCGATGAGAGCACCATCATCACCTCCATCACCCCCGAGGAGGTGCGGCAGCTATCCCCAAGTCTGACCACCGGTATGCTGCCCAAGATGGAAGCCTGCGTCTCAGCTGTTGAAGGGGGCGTGCAATCAGCCACCATCATCGACGGTCGCATCGCCCATAGTCTGCTGCTCGAGATCTTCACCGACGAAGGTGTGGGAACCATGGTCTGTATGGAGGAAGGATGACCGGCCAAGAACACCTCCTCGAGCGCTACCACAGTAGCCTGATGAACGCATTCGGGACCCCTAAACGGGTCTTCGTTCGCGGCCAGGGGAGCCAGCTGTGGGATGCCGATGGCAACCGGTATACCGATCTGCTTGCCGGGATCTCGGTCAACTCCCTGGGACACGCCCATCCTGCGGTTATGGGAGCCATCACCGCACAATTGGAGCAGCTCGGACATATCTCCAATCTTTTTGCCTCCGAACCCCAGATTCGGTTAGCCGAACGACTCGCCGCGGCCTCGGGCGGCGGCAAGGTATTCTTCACCAACTCTGGAACAGAGGCCAACGAGGCTGCTTTCAAACTCACCAGGCTGACTGGCCGCACTCGGATCGTCGCCATGGAGGGTTCCTTTCACGGCCGTACCCTCGGCGCGCTGGCTATCACCCATGCCCCGAACTATCGAATGCCATTCGAACCCCTACCTGGCGAGGTGGTCTTCGTCCCCTTTGGTGACGCCGCCGCCCTCAGCCAGGCAGTCGATGACAGTGTCGCGGCTGTGGTGCTAGAACCCATTCAGGGGGAGGCCGGAGTGGTGAATCCACCAATGGACTACCTGACGATCGCACGGGAGGTGACTCGGCAGCACGGTTCGCTGCTGTGGGTTGATGAGGTGCAAACTGGGTTGGGCCGCTGTGGTGAACTGCTGCTCAGCCGTTCCCAAGGCATTACCGCCGACCTAATCACGGTGGCCAAAGGACTTGGCGGGGGATTCCCAATCGGTGCGTGTATCGCCACCGGTCAAGCAGCCGAACTGCTCACCCCCGGCGCCCATGGCTCAACCTTTGGCGGTAACCCCGTCGCGGCTGCCGCCGGTAATGCGGTGCTCGATGTACTGGAAGACGGGCTGCTCACCCACGTCGGCACCCTGGGGCGATGGTTCGCCGAGGCTGTCATGGCACTGCAACACCCCGATATTCTCGCCGTCACCGGAGCGGGCCTGTTGCGTGGCATCGTGCTAGCCCGCGATATCGCCCCCCAATTGGTGGATCTGGCGTTGACTCAGGGGTGGGTGATCAACGCCCCGCGTCCGAACCGGTTAAGGTTGGCTCCGCCCTTGATTATCACTGCCGATGAGCTGTCGCCATTCGTGGCAGCACTACCTGAATGGTTGGACCGTTGTGCCTGAGATGAAACGAGCCGCGCGGCTTGGGCTGCTGCGGCAACTCCTGGAGCAAGGTGAGTACACATCCCAGCAGGAACTCAGCGCGGCCCTTGCCGAACGGGATGTCACGGTCAGCCAATCGACGCTCAGCAAGGACCTGGTTGCCCTGGGGGCAGTGAAACGACGTTCAGCCGATGGGGCGTTGATCTATGCCATTGGTTCGGATACCGAACCCAGTTCTGGCTCCCTTGAACGTCTTGCCCGGCTCTGCGCTGAGGTGTTGCACAGTATCCAACATGCGGGTAACCACCTGGTCATCAAAACCCCGCCGGGAGCAGCCCAATTCCTGGCCTCCCACCTCGATGCCGCGCGGCTGCCTGGAGTGATGGGCACCATAGCCGGCGATGACACCGTCTTGCTTATCGCTATCAATGAACTCGCCGCCGAGGGGGTCTCGGCAGCCATCGCGCAGTTAACGCGAACCGGGAAACCGGTCGATCTGAACTACCTGGAAGGTGAAGCATGACCGAGGGACGACTCTGGGGAGGCCGCTTTGCCGGTGGCCCCGCCGATGCCATGTTCGAGTTGAGCCGCTCCACCCATTTTGACTGGAGACTGGCACTCCACGACATTGCTGGATCCAGGGCCCACGCTCAAGCCCTAGCCGCTGCGGGACTCGTGAGCGACGAGGAGGCCGCAGCCTTAGATGCCGGGCTAGCGGAATTGGGACGTCAGGTAGCGGCCGGCGAATTTCTGCCTGCTCCCACCGATGAGGACGTGCATGGGGCCCTGGAGCGGGGACTCAAGCAGATCGTCGGGGTTGAACTGGGGGGACGATTGCGGGCTGGACGCTCCCGTAATGATCAGATCGCCACCCTCATCCGCAGTTATCTGCGCCAAGAATTAAGGCTGCTGGCCACTGCCCTTCTTGAGGTCATCGATGCCCTAGCTCAGCAGGCAGAGACCTACCTGGGTGCGGTGATGCCGGGACGCACCCATCTGCAATCGGCGCAGCCAGTCCTGCTGAGCCACCATCTGCTCGCCCACGCCTGGCCACTATTGCGAGACATCGGGCGGATTCAAGACCTCGATGCTCGGTTGGCGATCAGCCCCTATGGGTCTGCGGCTCTTGCCGGGACCTCATTGGGACTTGATCCGCAACTGGTAGCGCGACAGCTCGGTTTCACAGACTCCGCCCCGAACTCCATCGACGCCACTGCGGCACGTGACCAAGTCGCCGAGGCGGCATGGGTGATGGCCCAAATCGGTGTTGATCTGTCCCGGCTGAGTGAAGATGTGATCCTGTGGTGTACCGCAGAATTTGGTTTCGCTACCTTGGATGACCGGTGGTCAACCGGCAGCTCCATCATGCCCCAGAAGAAGAACCCCGATGTGGCGGAACTGGCCCGTGGCAAGGCGGGACGGCTCCTAGGTAATCTCACGGGATTGATGGCTACCCTCAAGGGGCTGCCATTGGCCTATAACCGCGATCTCCAAGAGGACAAAGAACCGGTCTTCGATGGGTT
The DNA here is from genome assembly GCA_041855345.1 of Arachnia sp. Lineage (GTDB taxonomy): Bacteria > Actinomycetota > Actinomycetes > Propionibacteriales > Propionibacteriaceae > Arachnia. The sequence continues at coordinate 47,626 of JBHAEB010000205.1, forward strand.
GGATCAACTGCGTACCCTGCTGCCTGCCGTCGCCGGAATGATCGGCACGTTGACATTTGACCGGGAGCGCATGGCGGCCTTGGCGCCTGCCGGGTTCTCCTTGGCAACCGACGTCGCCGATCATCTGGTGCGCCAAGGGATCCCCTTCGCCGTGGCCCATGAGGTGGCGGGGGAATCTGTGCGTTATTGCGAGGCTCGAGGAATCACGCTCCAGGAACTCACTCCAGCGGATCTGCCGCAGATCTCGGAGCATCTCGATGCCACGGTACTTGCGGTACTCAGTGTCGATGGTTCCGTCAATTCCCGAGATGGGCGAGGTGGTACGGCGACAATCCGGGTGGGTGAACAACTGGCGGAACTGCGAGCCGCCAGCTCGAAGGCCGCCGCATGGGCGGCCCAAGGCTGACTGACCGCTCAGGCTGCGTGCTGGCAGGTTCCGCAGCTGCAATCGGCGCAGGCGCAGGCAGAGCAGCTGGTGCACTCACAGTTACCGCAGGCACATGCGGCATGGTTGCAGGTGGCACACGTGCAGTCGGTGCAGCTGCAATTGGCGCACACGTCATTGCAGTTGCCACAAGCGCAGCTGATGCACTCGTCGTAGTGCCCATCATGTTCGCGATGGGCGTGACCGTCGTGTAGGTAGTCGACGTGATCGAGATGGATGACCGCCTCGTGGCCGCAGCCAGGGCCATGGGTGTGGCTATGGGACTCGGCGATAGCGTGATCAATGGTCATGTTAGCTCCTCAGTATGTTTAATGGCGTCGCTCACCACATGAGCGACGTGTTGATCGCAGATGCGGTACCAGATCTCCTGACCCCGACGGCGGGTTGCCACGAGGTGGGCATTCCGCAAAATCCGCAGGTGCTGAGAGATCAACGGTTGAGCAAGTCCTAACTGATCGACGAGTTGTGAAACCGTGTATTCCTGACGCGAGAGCAGATCTACGATCGCAGCTCGAACCGGGTTCGCGAGTGCCTTGAAGAAGGCCGTAACGGGTTCATAGTCACTGAGTCGAACAGCAGACATGCAGAAACTCTAATATGCGAATATTCGCATGTCCAGCTCGAAGGTGACCTTTGCTCATCCCAGGGGTACGCTGCCCAGCGTGAATGCTCTTCTGGACGACCTTGCCTGGCGTGGGCTCATCGCCCACTCAACCGATTTGGAGGCGCTCAGCGCCCACCTCGACGCGGGGCCGATCAAGTTCTATGTGGGCTTCGACCCCACTGCACCGAGCCTGCACTTCGGCAACTTGGTCCAGCTCCTGTTTGCCCGTCGGCTGCAGCAGGCGGGGCATCAGCCCTATCTGCTTGTGGGTGGCGCGACCGGCCAGATTGGCGATCCGAAGGAGTCGGGGGAACGGCGCATCAACTCCAAAGAGGTTGTCGCCGGCTGGGTGGAGCGGATCCGCACCCAGGCCCAGCGTTTCGTCTCCTTCGATGGCGATAACCCGGCAATCATGGTCAATAACCTGGACTGGACAGCTGAGATGTCTGTGCTGGACTTTCTGCGCGATGTCGGCAAGCACTTCCCGGTGAACCGGATGCTGGCCCGTGATGTCGTGGCTCGCCGTCTAGAAGCAGGGATCAGCTACACCGAGTTTTCCTACGTTTTGTTGCAATCGATGGATTTCCGTGAACTGCATCGCCGTCACGGCGTCACCTTGCAGCACGGAGGTTCAGATCAGTGGGGGAATATCACTGCGGGAGTTGAACTGCTGCGTCGCTCTGATCAGGTCAAAGCACATGCATTGGCCACACCACTGTTGACCAAAGCCGATGGCACCAAGTTCGGTAAGACAGAGTCCGGCACGGTATGGCTGGATCCCGAACTTACCAGCGTCTATGCCTTCCACCAGTTCTTCCTCAATGCCGAAGACGCGAAGGTTATTGACTACCTCAAAGTGTTTAGTTTCCGCTCCCGTGAGGAGATCGAGGAACTTGAGAAGGCCACTGAGGATGAACCCCATCGACGACTAGCGCAAAAGGCCTTGGCCGATGATGTCACCGACATCGTCCACGGTATCGACCAGCGTCAAGCCGTGGTCGCGGCCGCGAGCGCACTATTTGGGCGAGGGGAGCTCCATCAGCTGAGCGGGGAGACCCTGGCTGGGGTGATGCGCGAAGTCGGCGCCCCCGAAGTGACCCTGCCGATGCCGCTGGTTGATGCCTTCCTGGTATCTGGGATTGTGGAATCCAAGGCGGCTGCGCGACGTGCCATTCTTGAAGGCGGTGCCTATCTCAACAATGAGAAAGTCACCGACCCTGACCTGGTGTTGGGTCCAGAACACCTTCTGGCTGGGCGCTATGCGGTGTTGCGTCGTGGTCGTAAGACGGTTTCTGGGGTATATCGGGCGGGATAATTCCTGAACTTCTGGACCACTTCGTGTGAAAATTCATGACTTTTGGGCAGTCTGTTTTGACTTTTGTCCGATTGGGCGACAACGTTTAACCCATGAGTTTGCACAGTGGTGCGTTGGGGGAAAGAACTGCTGCTCCGATGCGGAGCCGAATCACCGGGTACGTTCCCGGGGGTTTCGACATGCTCCACATCGGACACCTCAACATTCTGCGAGC
>JBHAEB010000206.1:0-7400 GCA_041855345.1 Arachnia sp.
CGAAGCTGTGGTTCGACCTGCCCTACGCCGTCGCACTGCGAGATTTCTTCTCGGAGTACAAGATGCGCGCCCAGCAGAACACCCGCTACATCGAGTCCGACCTCAACGAGGCCATCCGCCTCCACGTCATCGACACGATGATCTCCATGCTGACTAGGGCCGATATCCAAAGCACCATCACCCCCGACGAAGGCCGCAACCTGCCCTGGCACTACAACTCGGTGCGTGGCGTGCAAACCGTCAAGCAGACCTGGGCGGCACTGGACGGCATCAAGGAACTCGTCACCCTCAACCGGGAAGGGCCGCTGGGGGAGATGGTGCGCAACCTCAAGGAGCGGGCCATCGGCTTCCTCACCGAGATGCTGCATGCCGGTGGATATTTCGCCGCGGTGGAGCAGGGCTTCTTCGTCGACTCTGCCGAGTTCCCGGAGCGCAACCACGACGGCATCGCCCGCGACGGTGAGGGCGGTATCGCCCAAGGCACCGTCATCGAGCGTGACCCGGACTACCTGGCCCCGGTGTGTGACCACTTCGGTAACAACAACCTGCCCGAGGGTGTGACCAAGGCCTGCGATCTCATCGACGGCTGCACGCTCTGCGATCCCACCAAGATCGTCTACATCGACGAGCTGGATCCCAGCGACAGCGTCACCCAGCGGCTGGAGCGCACCCGCGAATACCGCACCGGTAACCTGCTGCGCCCCGAGGCGGAGTGGGCTGGCGACGGCGTTGCCCTAGTCGAGTTGATGATCCCGGAGCGGGCCGAGGTCGCGGTGGAAGCCGCCCTTGAGATGGCCAAGAAGATGGGGCTCAACGATCCCGAGGTCGTCAACCTGCAGGTGATGCAGCCAGCCGAAGGCTGCTTCGTCGAGGTGAAGGGCCATGTGGGCTTCGATATCGACAAGACCCAGCTGACCATCCCCGAGAAGATCGAGCTCCTTCCCGAGGAGGAACTGCGCCAGTTCGTCACCGACCACGACCTTCGGGTGGTTGCCGGTACCGTCGGTGAGGACGAGCACAGCGTCGGGATGCGCGAGATCCTCGATATCAAGCACGGCGGCCTGGAGAAATACGGCGTCAAATACCACTACCTGGGTACCTCCGTGCCGATCGAGAAAATGGTGGATGCGGCCATCGAGTCCGGTGCCCACGCCATCTTGATCTCCACCGTCATCAGCCACAACGAGGTGCACCGCACCATGATGAAGAAACTGGCTGAACTCTCGAAGGAACGCGGTATCCGCGAGCAGATGGTGCTCATCGCCGGCGGCACCCAGGTCAGCCGGGATATGGCAGCCGAAACCGGCTTGGATGCCACCTTCGGGCGTGGCACCAAGGGCATCGACGTCCTCGACGCGATCGTGCGCACCATGCGGGAACGCGGACTGGATCAGGTGAGCTGAACCATGCGGGTTGTCACCACCCTGGAGATTGGGTCAACCATCACCAAGGCCAATGCCTTCGCATTGTGCGATGGGCGTCTCGAACACATCGGGCAGGGCTTCGCCGCCACCTCCGTGGCCGACGGCGATGTCAAGCTCGGTGTGGACCAGGCCATCGCGGCGATGCGCCAGGCCAGCGGCATCGAGATCGACCAGACACAGATCTTCGTCAACAGCTCAGCAGCTGGCGGATTGAGGATGAGCGTCCACGGTCTCACCCAGGGGATGACGGCCCGCGCCGCCCGTGAGGCAGCCCTCGGTGCTGGGGCAATCGTCGCCATGACCACCGTCGGCGCCATCGACGACTACGACATTGAGGACCTGCAAGCAACCAAACCCAATATCGTGTTGTTGGCCGGTGGCGTCGACTACGGCGAGAAGAAGATCGTGGTGGACAATGCCCGTGCCCTAGCTCAGGCGGGCCTCGACGTGCCGGTGATCTATGCCGGCAATGTGGCGGTGCGCCGCCGGGTCGAGGACATCTTCCGCGAGGCCGGGGTCCAGCTGATGTGCGCGGACAATGTGTTCCCCGATGTGGATGTGCTGTGCATCGAGCCGGTGCGCCGCCTCATCCACGAGGTGTTCAACCAGCACATCGTCAAGGCCCCAGGCATGGCGAAGCTGACCGAGCTCTCCCACTTCGAGATCCTGCCCACCCCCGGGGCCGTGCTGCTGGCCACCGAGATCTTCGCCAACACCCTAGGCGATGCCCTGGTGATTGACGTCGGCGGCGCCACCACCGACATCCACAGTGTCACCGACGGGTCGTTGGAGTGGACCAGTCGCAGCGTCGACCCCGAACCGCGCGCGAAACGCACCGTCGAGGGTGATCTCGGTGTCTTCGTCAACGCCCGCCAGGTGGCCAGCATGGGCGATGGCGACGAGGAGGAACGACTGCAGTTCCTCAAAGCCATCCCCGAGCAGGAGCGGGAACTCGCCGTCACTCGCTGGCTGGCGCAGCGCGCCGTCGATGTAGGGATTCGTCGACATGTCGGCTCCGTACAGGATCTGTTCACCCCCACCGGGAAGAAGCAGATCGTGCGAGGCAAGGACCTCACTGCGGTGCGGTGGATCGTCGGCACCGGCGGGGCACTTACCCGGGTACCGGGCGGGGATGAGATTCTCGGCGATATCCGCCTGGGTGCGGGAGCCTATCTCATGCCCCCACCCGAGGCTGAGGTCCTCATCGACCGCGACTACCGGTTCTCGGCCCTGGGCACCCTGGCCCAGGCCTATCCCGAGGAGGTAGCCGCCACCTTCACCGCATGGGTGGAATCGCGATGAAGACACCACGGCTGGAAATCCACACTGGGCGAATCGCGCAGAACGCGACCGCCATCATCTCCCAGTGCAGCCAGCACGGGATCCAGGTGAGCGCGGTGACGAAGGTCATGGCAGCCCACCCGGCCCTCATCGAGGCCCTGAGCGGTGCGACGATGCTGGCGGACTCTCGCGTGGAGAACCTGCACCGGATCGCGGAGCTGGCTCCCGGGGTGCCGCGGCTACTGCTGCGGGCCCCAGCCCCCCAGGATGCTGAGGCTGCGGTTCACGCCGCCGACTGCACCCTGATCTCCTCGCTGGTTACCGCCCAGGCGCTCAGCCAAGCCGCAGGCCTGGCGGATCGTCGGCACGGCGTCATCGTGATGGTCGATGTCGGTGACCTGCGGGAGGGGTTGTGGCCGGATCGGGTCGTCGCCGAGGTCTCAGCCATGGCCCAACTTCCGCATCTCGACGTGCTGGGGTTGGGAACCAACCTGGCCTGCTACGGCGGGGTCATGCCAACCGCAGAGAAGATGACCACCCTCATCGAGCTGCGGGACCAATGCCGTCAGGCCACCGGACTGCCGCTGGAGATCCTCTCGGGAGGCAATAGCGCCAATCTGCCGCTGCTGGCCAGCGGGGCCATGCCAGCCGAGATCAACCAGTTGCGGATCGGCGAGGCGATCATTCTGGGACGTAATGTGCTGGATCGCAGCCCGTGGCCTGGAACCCGGCAAGATACCGTGGAAATCGTCGCCAGCATCATCGAACTCAAACGCAAACCCTCAGTGCCGATCGGTGAGATTGGTCAGGATGCGTTCGGGAATACCCCCACCTTTACCGACCACGGCCTGCGGTGGCGTGCCATCTGCAATATGGGCCGTCAAGATGTCGCACCGGAGGACCTGACCCCCGTGGATCCAGGTATCCGAGTGCTGGGAGGCAGTAGCGACCACCTCATCGTCGACGTTACCGATGCCTCCAATGAACTCGATCTCGGCAGCGAGATCCGGTTCTACCCCAGTTATGGCGGCCTGCTGGCTGCCACGACCTCCCCCTATGTCCACAAACTAGCGATCACCTAATAAACCGCCCATTACGGGCACCTGCAACGAAGGAGGAAAGAAATGCGAGTTGGTATCCCCAAGGAGATCAAGCCGCAAGAGCACCGCGTCGCCATCACCCCCGCTGGTGTGCATCACCTGGTTTCACACGGCCACCAGGTAACCATCGAGCAAGGAGCGGGGCTCGGTTCGGCGATCACCGACCAGCAGTACATCGACGCGGGTGCGACCATCGTTCCCAGCGCCGCTGAGGTCTGGGGTGGCGCCGAGATGGTGGTGAAGGTCAAGGAACCCATCGCCGCGGAATATGGCTACCTGCGTGAGGACCTGCTGCTGTTCACCTACCTGCACCTGGCAGCCGACGAGGCCCAGACCAAGGCGCTCTTGGCGGCAGGCACCACGTCCATCGCCTACGAGACCGTGCAAACCGACAAGGGACAGCTGCCATTGCTGATCCCGATGAGCCAGGTAGCTGGCCGGTTGTCGGCGCTGTGCGGATCCCATGTGCTGCACAAGCACAACGGCGGCATGGGTCTGCTGACTCCCGGCGTTCCCGGTGTGGCACCCGCGAAGGTCGTGGTGCTTGGTGGCGGTACCGCTGGTCGTAACGCCGCCCAGGTCGCCTATGGTCTGCGTGCCGATGTCAGCGTGCTTGACATCAACCCGGCCACCCTCGACGCCCTCGATGCCGAATTCGGTGGCGGGGTCAAGACTCTGATGTCGACCGGCTATGCCGTCGAGCAGGCAGTGCGGGAAGCCGATTTGATCATCGGTGCCGTGCTGGTGCCGGGAGCCCGCGCCCCGAAGCTGGTCAGCAACGAGCTCGTGGCCCAGGCCAAGCCCGGATCGGTCTTCGTCGATATCGCGGTGGACCAGGGCGGTTGCTTCGCCGACACCCATGCCACCACCCACCAGGAACCCACCTACGAGGTGCACAACTCGGTGTTCTACGCGGTGGCGAATATGCCAGGTGCGGTCCCCGTCACCTCCACCCACGCTCTGACCAACGCGACCCTGCCCTATGTGGGTCGGCTGGCCGATCAGGGCTGGGAGAAGGCGCTGCGTGCCGACCAGACCCTGGCTCGTGGTCTATCCACCACCGCCGGCAAGCTCACCAGCGAGCCCGTCGCTGAGGCTTGGGGCCTCGACTACACGCCAATCGATCAGGTCCTCGGCTGACCTGATCACATGGGGCCCGCCACATCCCTGGCGGGCCCTCCCTAAGAGGGCTACCAACAGCTGCGTGGGTTGGTGGTTCGAATCCTGACACGCAGGACAAAGGAGTTCACATAATGAGTACCCCCAACCAGGCCGCCGAGCCTCAGGATGGTGCGGCCCCTGCCCACGCTGATGGGTCAGGGGCGGAAGAGCAAGAACTGCAGCGCGGTCTCAGCAACCGGCACCTGCAGCTGATCGCATTGGGCGGTGCAATCGGCACCGGCATGTTCATGGGATCCAGCAAGACGATCGCCCAGGCCGGTCCGTCCAGCATGCTGGTCTACGCCGTTATCGGTTTCTTCCTGTACTTCATGATGCGTGCGATGGGGGAGATGCTGCTCAGCAACCTCAAGTACAAGTCGTTTAGGGATATCGCAGAGGATATCTTGGGCCCCGCAGGCGGGTTCCTCGCGGGCTGGACCTACTGGTTCGCCTGGATCGTGGCAGCCATGGCGGACTTGGCCGCCATCACAGGCTATGCCCGATTCTGGTGGCCGGATATCCCGAAGTGGCTTCCCGCCGTGGTCCTCGCCATCGTGTTGTTCACGCTCAACGTGGTGGCTGTGAAGTACTTCGGTGAAGCCGAATTCTGGTTCGCCCTGATCAAACTGGTGGCTGTGGTGGCACTGATCATCGTGGCCGCTACCTTGCTGTTCTCCGGATTCGTCTCTCCAGAGGGACATGCCGCATCAGTCAGCAACCTGTGGAACAACGGTGGGTTCTTCCCCAATGGCCTCCCCGGCTTCCTCGCTGGTTTCCAGATCGCCTTCTTCGCCTTCGTCGGCCTTGAGGTCGTTGGCACCGCAGCCGCCGAGACCAAGGATCCCTACCGCAACCTGCCTAAGGCCATCAACGCCATCCCCGTGCGGTTGGCGCTGTTTTACGTGCTGGCGCTGTGCGCCATCTGCGTGGTCATCCCGTGGGCCGCGGTCGTTCCTGGTGAAAGCCCCTTCGTAGCGATGTTCTCCTTGGCCGGCTTCGGTGCCGCCGCCGGGGTGATGAACTTCGTGCTGCTGACCGCCGCAGCCTCCTCGGACAACTCTGGCCTGTACTCCACCTCGCGGATGATGTACGGCCTCGCCCAGGACGGCCAGGCTCCCAAGATCTTCGGGAAGCTGTCGAAGCGTAGCGTGTCGCAGAACGCCCTGATCTGCTCCTGCATCATGCTGCTGGGCGGTGTGGTCTTCCTCTACACCTCCGAGTCCATCATTGCTGCCTTCACGCTGGTGACCTCCATCACCTCGATCCTCTTCCTGTTCATCTGGGCGCTGATCGTGGTGTGCTACATCGTCTACCGCAAGAAGCGTCCCGACCTGCATGAGAAGTCTCCGTACAAGATGCCCGGTGGCGTCGTCATGGCCTGGGTGGTGTTGGTCTTCTTCGCCGTCAGTGTGATCATCTTGTGCTTCGAGCCTGAAACCCTCCAGGCGGTGCTGGTCACCCCAATCTGGTTCATCATCATCGTGCCTTGCTACTTCCTGGTGAAGAGTCGCCAAAAGAAGAAGGCTGAACTGAACTAGAACTAGCCCAGCACCATCCAGGCATCGGTGCGCTGCCGCCACCACAGGGTTAGGGCCCGCAATCCCATGAACCCGACGGCGAAGGCCACCCACAACCACAGCACCGAGCTTGGCTGAGCTGGAGCCATAAACGCAGCCGCCAGGGCCAGCGGGGCATAGCCGATGAGCGTTGCCACGCTGGCCCTGGCCAGGTATCGGGCATCCCCAGCCCCGATCAACACCCCGTCAAATAAGGTCACCCAACTGGAGATCACCAGGGCAGCCCCGATCACAACAAGAACATCGGCAACCAGCTCTACCACCACCGCATCGGGGGTGAAGATGCCAGCGACGACCCAGCGCAGCGGCACTAACACCACCCCTAAGGTCACCCCAAAACCGGCCGACAGCCACACCATTCGGCGGGTCAGGGCCCTCGCCTCGTCGGCCCGTGAGGCACCCAGGGCCTGACCGATCAAGGTCTGTCCTGCGATAGCCAAGGCGTCAAGGGCGTATTGCAGGAAACTCCAGATCGACATCGATACCTGATGTGCGGCCAGAGCCACTGCGCCGAATCTGGCCGCCACCCAGGTAGTCAGCAGCAGGGAGATCCGCAGCGCCAAGGTACGTACCAGTAGCGGAACCCCGACGCTGAAACAGTGAAGCACGCCGTGCAGCTCAGGACGTCGAGCTGCTCCTAGCCGAGCAGCACTCCGAAGCACGATGAGGGCTGCCAACACCCCCAGCAGCAGTTCCGCAACAGCCGTCGCAGCTCCTGCACCTGCGATCCCCCAACCCACGCCAAGCACCAGCACGATATCGCCAACAAGGTTGACCACCGCGGTTGAAATTGCCAACACCATCGGGGTACGGCCATCTCCTAGGCCTCGAAGGGTGCCGGTGGTGGCGTAACTGAC
>JBHAEB010000207.1:0-6005 GCA_041855345.1 Arachnia sp.
CTTTTCCGCGATTCATCCGCCCGAAACGCCCCAAAACCCCCCGTAAGTCGCACAAAAGCAGGCGAATCTCCCCGACACTCCCACACCCCCAGCCCTTCTTCCTGCCCGTCCCACCAACCCCGAACCTGCTTTTCTGCGATTCATCTGCCCAAAACGCCGCAAAAACCCCGATAAGCCGCACAAAAGCAGGTTCTCTAAACCCAGTCCAGACCTCCAGCTGGTGCGTTCACGATTTCGTTGAACCTGAAGCTACTCTTTGTCCGTGTCTGAACGCCGCTTGATGCTTGTACATGCCCATCCCGACGACGAGTCGTCGCAGTCCCCCGCCACTATGTCGCACTATGTGGAGCAGGGGGCACAGGTGACCCTGGTGACCTGCACCCTGGGGGAGTTGGGTGAGATCATGATCCCCGATTGGGCTCATTTCACCCCGCAAGAGTTGGGGGCTCATCGGCTCTCCGAACTGGAGCAGGCATTGGCCCTGCTTGGGGTGACCGATCATGTCTGGCTCGGTGGAGCTGGCCGTTATCACGACTCCGGGATGACCACCGACGAGCAGGGGCGCGCCATCGCGATGCCGGAGCTTCCCGAAGGTGCTTTCTTTGGTGCCGACCTGCTGGAGGCAGCCGATCACTTGGTCAAAGTGCTACGCGATCGTCGCCCCCAGGTGGTAGCCACCTACGACCAGAACGGCAACTACGGGCATCCAGATCACATTCAGGCCCATCGCGTCACCATGTATGCCACCCAACTGGCTGGGGTTGCCTCGTATCGACCAGATCTCGGGGAGCCCTGGCAGGTCAGCCGGGTGTTGTGGATTAGCCACAACCCGACGGCCTGGTTGGCCGCGATGCACAAGGCCCGCAAATTGGAACTCGACCTGTTTGGAGACCTCGACGAGGAAGCTTTCGCTCGTCGATTTTCCCTGGATCCCCAGCACATCGCGGCGGTGATCCCCTACGCCGGCCGAGAGGAGCTGTGCCAGGCCGCGCTGGCCCTGCATCGCAGCCAGGTGGATCTCGATCACCCGTTCTGGCAGTTGTTCGCCTTCATGCGTCAGGTCGAGGGCGCCGGTGAGGCCTATCGGCTGGCGGCTGGTGTCCCATTCCCCGAGGGCGGCCCCGCCAACGATCTTTTCGCTGGCCTGGGGATTTAATGCCCCCATCCAGCCCCGGCGCCGCTGACTAGCGACTTTTCGGAGGCCTTGGGATTCAGCACTCTCAAGTGCAACGACGCGGGCCGGGGGCTGGGTGCGGCCAGCATAGCTACGCGGGCCTTATGCAGAGTGTCCTGACGCGAGCAGGGGCTGGGTGACATGCGACCTCAGGGCTGAGGCCGGACCCCGACTTGGCTGACGAAACCGTGACCAGGTGCATGACGAGCCCACAACGAGTGCTGTCTGCCATGGATCTACTACAGCCATGCCACGGTCCATCCCTGAACATCCAGCGTTTCCCGTCGGTGCGACCTGGCGGGCGTTGAGGAGGGCTTCCGTGGATGCCGCGGTCCATCCCTGAACATCCAGTATTTCCCGTCGGGCTGACGACGAATTGTGAGCGACAGGAGTTTGGGATGACCAACCACATCGGCCTTGCCTAACCCATGTCCGAGGAATCCCTCACTCCCCAGGGAATCGGTACCCTGATACCCGCCTGACCGCAACGCATGGATCACGTATGCCACTGAGTTGACTCAGCGATGTGGATTCAAGGAGTGACGTCGCACGGACGCGGCTACCGCAACACCGCCTTCAGCGCCGACTCAGTGGCAATCCGGGGCACCGTCGCGCAGGACGAAGACCCCGGAGACAAGACGTTCCAAGGTCTGGCTGTCCATTCCGGGTCGGTATCCCCCGTTCTACCCGATATCGATCGGTAGTAGAGCCACGGCGCAGCTCAGCACTCACCCGCCCCACGTCGCTCACTGGCGAGGTTCGTGAACGCGTTCCCTCCGGCACCTAGGCTAGCGAGAGCGAGGTCGTCCGCTACGGACGGCGAGCCCCGGTCGCGCACGCTAAAGCAGTAGCTACGCGACGAGGTGGCCAGCTTCGTGGCAACTGCACCCCTCGCTTCAGGTGCTCCTGAGACCCACGCAAACATTGCAAATCTCCGGAGAGAACCGTTGCAAACATCCGGGTGGGGCGTGATCAGTTCATGGTTACCTACCTGCCACGCATCCTGGCTCACGTGCTGGCAAACCGCCTGGCAACAGTAGGAGCCGTGGTCGTCGAGGGTGTCAAGGCGTGCGGCAAGACCGGGACCGCTCGCGCAGTTGCGGGCTCTGAAGTGCTGTTCGAGATCGCTTCCCAGCCTTCACAGACCAGATCCGTAGGTGCGGCAACTAGAAGAACACGAGTAGAAGGGAGAGGCCATGGACCGCCTGTTCATTTGGTGGAGTTGGTGACCTAGGTCACGACGAGGTGGGGTGCACAACAGTGGGCCCCGCCTCCACTTCGCCTATTCGCTTCTGCCCCTCAACCAGCTTCCATGCGGCTAACGGGGTTTCTCTGAGCGGTGAGGACGGATGAATCACACGAAAGCAGGCTACTGGAAACTCCCAGCCCGGTGAACGACAGTTGAACCCCGCACCCCAGGTTGCCCGCCGTGCCTCACCGATGAGGCCACCAGACACACCGGCGCGGGTCGGTTCAGCCGGTTGCGGATGAGACCGGTTACAACATTCGAATCGGGCTGGTCCTCCGGCGAGATAACATGACCGATGGAGTCGTTACTGCGAAGGAGTCACCTGTGGAAGACCTCTTAGCGTTCCTGGAACAGGAAATCACTCATGGAACGCGATTGGAGGACATCCTCACCGCCTTCGAGAAGATGTGCGAAATTCCGGTTGACAACAGCATGTTCCGAAATGGCACAAAGGACGATGACATGGTCCTCTACGAAACCGGAATTGAGACCTTCGACGAGAATTCCCGATTCATACTCTCGCTGGTGCGCCAAGTCCCGAACCACGACGAGGAGTTCTACCAACTTCATGTCGACGTCTTCTACGAAGTAACCGAGATCAACAGCACCTTCGACGAGACAACCTGGGATGAAGATGCGACAGGAAGTATCTTCGACCACATCCGAAACTCCGAGGCCTTTACCTACGCGGGGACACAGAATTACCTCAAGGTTGAGGTTTACCTCGACGAAACCTAGTGGTATTAGCCTGCCCCCTATATGCGTCGCTGGAAAGGACAATCGTGGTCTCGCTGACAGGCTCCTATGCGGCTACACCGAGAACCCCGACAGACCCCCTTCAGAAGCAGATCAAGCGCGCCGATCACCCGATAAGCAGGCAGATCTAGGGTCCCACTCACGGCATTACGCCGCGGCCTCCCCTTCCTTCACACGGCTCATAGATTCTCGTTTGGACGGATGCCCCCAACACCCATCCCAGCGCAAAGCCACGAGTTCTTACATCAACGCCCCCACCTACTGTGTGGGACCTGCAGCACAGCGTTGGAAAGGTCTCAAACCCTGACTTGAACGAGCTAGTGGCCGGACTGGATTTGCACGAGGTGGGCAGCACAGCGTTGGGGAGGTCTCAAACCCTAACTTGGCCTCAACGACGTGTTCTTCCCTGGGACAGGCAAGCACTCGAGGTAGTGGATGGGCGAACAGGAACCTGCGACTGCGCCACAGCGAGCCCAATCTCGAACCACTTTGTCTTCACAAATCCAGCTTTGGCAAAGGACTCTTAATCGCCAGGATTTCGGTCAGGATTTACTGACAGGTTCACAGCTTTGCCGACTCGCACCTTACCCCGCCATGAAGGCTACAGCGACCTGAAAAGGCAATCTGCACGAAAAGACGACAACCCACGAAAAATGTCTGTCCGCCAGAGGATGATGTAACTCGACATCTTTTCTGCTGTTGCAAGCCTGGCTTGAAAGGAACTGACCATGACCACACTGTCCCTGAGCTCCCTCGCCGCGAAGCTGAAGGACCTGGAGTTCGCCGTCGCACGGATTCTCGCAACTTACCAGCCAGGTGGAGGCATCGGGGCGCGAGTGTTCCCGCCAACCTTCCCGACGTCGCCGTCGGAGCCCTCACCGTACCTGTTCGAGAGCCGGTGGCGCGATGGCAAGGAACGCAGCGCAGTGGTCCTCGATCAGGTGCCCTCACAAGCCAATCGCTGCGAGGATGCACTCGCCGACGCATGGCGATCGGGTCTGGTGCGGATGCCAATGCTGCAACTCGATCACAACCAGGAAGCCAGCTACACCCTCATCGGTCTTCAGGCACCGCACCGTGCCTTCGACGCCTACTGGCGAGATTCGCTGCTGGACGGTGAAAAGTTCGATAAGACCGAGATCGGTAAGGCCCTACAGCAGGCTAAGCTGACCGACGCCACCGCGCTGCTGCAATACGACCCCGCGACACTTGTCTACGGCGGTTGGAACAGCCACCGCAAGGGCCGTCAAGAGAAGTTCCCACGGGTTTACACGAGTGAGCTGATCGGCTGGTACCCGATCGAAGGGAAGCGTAAAGCTGGCCGGATGGACCCCCTCAATCTGACGGGGGCTCGCTCGGGCGACGGGGACAGTTGGACATACACCACGGCAGCCCCGAAGAAGCCGGACGAAAAATTGAGTGGGATTGGCCACGGCAACATCGTCCCTAACCCTGCCCATGGCGGCGTGACTATCTCTGATGCGACGCGCTTCGCAACCATCTCACTGACCGCCATCAGGCGTGCGAAGTTCGGCACGTTGCCCGAGAAAGCGCAGGATGCCGCACGTGTATTGATGGCCGCGTTCGCTCTACTCGGCGACCGGTTGGCGTTCAGCACCGCCGGTATCTGGCTACGCAGTGGCTGCGACCTCGTGATCCAAAACGAATCGATGGAATGGGTCGGGCGCGGCGGCGTGATCGAGGAGTTCACACTCAGCCGCGACGACGCTATCTCCCTCTACCACCAAGCCCTCGACGCGGCGATAGATGCGGGAGTTCCTATCCATCTGGAGACAGTGAAGCTTGTCCCCAGCAAGTCGTTGGCCGCCGCCATCGACTTCAGTCTGACCAAGGCCGAGTCCTCGGGAGAGTGAGACCATGCCTGTCCGCTTAGATGTGTCCCTCGTCGGGGACCGCTACGACGCTGGTGGCGAGGACCCACGACGCCACGAATGGCCGCCCCACCCGGCCAGGGTGTTCGCAGCACTGCGTTCGGTTGCCCACGACGATGAGCTTGAGCCGCTCAGGGAACTTGAACGTCTGGATCCACCGCTGATCCACGTCCCCCCGGCGACCCATGGGGCGTCGCGTGGATTCGTTGTGACGAACGCCATCTATCGAGAAACGAAAGCCGACGATAAAAAAACGAAGCACCAGGTCCACCCGGGACGCACGAGTGGGATGAAACGACGCAGATACAGTTTTCCTGCCTCATCGCGCATCCAGTTCGATTGGCTCGACGGGGATCAGTTATCCGATGAGATCGTGGCTGGCCTTGACCGTTTGGCGCGCCGAGTTCCGTACCTGGGACGCTCGACATCGCCCGCGATTCTGATCTTCAGCCGGGTAGCGAACCCCGAACCTTTCCCTGAACTGGAAACCTGGGCGCCCAGCGACTCGACATCTGCGACGAGCATCCGTGTGCCCTATCCGGGATATCTGGACGAGCTCAATGACTTGTACGCTCAAAAGCCACCGCAGCCCTCTTGGCAGGCGGCTGATTCCCGGTCGCGGCGCTGGTACCGCCTAGCTGACGTCCCGGAGGAACCGGTGCTGGAAACTTGGGAGTCGCCGTATCCAGACCTGGTGATCCTACGTTTCATCGGCCAACGCCCACCGGGGTCTCTGGTCAACATCTTCACACAGGCGCTGCGCAGCAAAGTGATGCGATCCACCGATAACCCATTGCCGCCGGCCCTGCACGGACATGACTATCCGGGACAGCCACACGTCGCCTACCTGGGGCTGCCCTTTACCGGCTTCGAACACGCCGATGGTCAGCTCATGGCTCTGGCGGTCGCTATCCCGGGACTCGAGCGCACAGAA
>JBHAEB010000208.1:0-6813 GCA_041855345.1 Arachnia sp.
CGGATTGTGGGTGTTGCCTAAGTGGTGGGGATAGCGTCGTCAATCCGCATCCTGGGTGCGGAAGGCTGAGGTTGCCAGGATGCCGCCGTCGCGTTGTACGGCCAATACCTGGATGGGGTAGGCGGCCACCATGTCGTTGAGTGTTGCCACCCCGCCGGACATAATCGCGGTGGCTAGGACATCGGCGGTGATGATATCGCCAGCGGCTACGGTGACTTGGCTGAACTCGTCGGTGGTGCCGGCTCTCCAGATGTGCTCGCCACGTTCAGCAGTGCCTGAGGTGGCCACCGCTGGTACCTGAACTGAGGTGACGTACTGAGTCAGGAGCTGTTGCCGGTTGGTGGGGTCGACGATACCGACGACCTGCCCGCCGCTGGTCAGCACATCGCCGCCAGCATTGAGCAGCCACGGCTGTCCCGACGCGGCCAGGATCTCCCCACTGCGACGGATAGCCTCGGCTTTGACGATTCCCGCTAGGTCGATCACTCCGTCGGGACGATGGGGGCGGAAGGCGCCATCGGTGGCCTCCCGCCAGTCATGGGCCTGGGCATAGAGGCTTTTCATCTGCTCACTGGCCTCAGTCAGGTAACAGGAGTTCGCCGCGAGCTATCTGGCTGGCCTCAGAGTCCTCCCGGTACAGGGAAAAGACCTCATCTAACTCCTGAAACACTGCCTCGACCTGAGGCATCGCCGACGCATCACCCTGCACGCTGACGACCGTGCCCATGGTGATGAAGACGTGACTCATGCCTGGTCCAGTGCCGATTGCAAACTCGTGGCATAGGCCTCGCTGGTGTAGGTGGAGCCAGAGACCGTGCTGACCTGACCGTTGGTGGCGACCACCTGAGAGTTGAGGGTTGGAATGGCCCGTTCGTTGTGTTCTATGGACTTGTCTTCCATCACCTCATAGCTAGCGGTGGCCTCGGTGATCACACCGTCGGTCAGGGTAACCGTTACCGTGACCGAGCCATGGCGATGGCTAGCGGCCGTGCCGGTGAAGGTACCCGTCGCGCCCGCCGAGGTGGCCTCCTGGGTGGCCTCAGCTGTAGTGGCCGAGTCGGTCGTGGCCTCGACGGAAGTGGATGGCTGCGTGGCGGCTGTTGTGGGGTTGCTGGTTGTGGGGGCAGGGGCCGTTGCGGCGACTGTGCTGCCCGAGCCGGTGCCTAGGACATAGCCTGTCCCCAATACTCCAGCAGCGGCGACGGCGGTCAGGATCGTGTTGCGGGTTTTCACCAGCCAAACCTTTCTTCGTGGATCTGCTCATCGGGCAGACCGAGTTCTTGGGCTTCGGCTACGACAGCGTCGATGAAGCCGGTGGGGCCACACACAAAGACGTCGCAGGATTTCAGGTCGCCGACGAGGGAGCCGAGAGTGTGGACGGCGTAGTGGGAGTTGACCCAGCGACCTTCGTGTCGGGGCCCGATGAGGATGTGTAGGGCGATCCCGCGTTCAGCACAGTAGGTGCGGAATTCCTGCTCCATCATCACATCCTCCGGCTGGGATGCGCGCAGCACCACGACGGTGGTTGCGGGATCGGCGGTGGTGGATTCCAGCATCGAATAGATGGGGGCGGCGCCACTACCGGCACCAATGAGTAGCAGCCCCTCCTGGGTGCGGGCGGAGTCGGTGAAGCCACCGTAGGGTCCTTCAATGAACACGCGAGTGCCGGGCTTGGCAGCCACCAATTCGCTGGTGCCGTCACCGACAACGCGGACGGTCACCCGCAGGGTGTCGTCGTGTGGGGCAGCCGATAGCGAAAACGGATGCTGATGGGTCCACAGCTTCTTGTCTAATAGCCGCCAGTTGAAATACTGGCCACCTTCAACGGCCAACCTATCCAGATGCCGACCGCGGAAGGTCAGATGGTAGGAGTTGGGGGAGATGCGGTGAACCTCGACCAGCCGCAGATCGTGGCGCCAGGAACGGTAGAGCGGCAGCAGCACCCGATAGGCCAACAGGGCCACCCCGACGGCCAGCAACAAGGTCGCCCAGTAGGTGCGCTGCCACATGCCTGGCAGCATCATCGATCCCATGGAAAACATATGCGGAATGGCGAAGGCGACCGCGATATAGCTCAACAGGTGAATGATGTGCCATACCTCATAGCGAAGCTTCCGGCGCACCGCGACGACCGAGGTGACTGAGATCACCAGCAACAGGACCACCGCAGCTAGAGCGAGCGCCAGATCGTTGCTCCACAGCAAGGTGATCGCGCCCCACAACCCCTCGGCATTGGCCACGGCAAGTCCGCCGACGGTGAACAGCACATGGGCTAGGACCCCCATCACGGTGATCTGCCCGAGCTGTTTGTGCCATTGGGTGGCCTTCACCTGCCCAATGGCCCGGTCAATGACGGGTACCCGGGCGGCCAGCAGCAGCATGTACAGCATGGCATTGGTCGCGACCAATCCCGCGATGACTCCCAGCGCGTAGAGCGAACTCGACAGGCTTGTGAATTTGCCGAGGGCCCCGTCGGCGAGATACAGGGTGACCGCGAATGCGGTGCTCACCCAGCCAAAAGCGGCAACCAGATCGGCACGGTCTGCCCGACCTTTACCGCGAGGCGGTGGATACACCTGGGCGTGGCGGGCCTCAACGGCTCGGGCTGGGGCATGGGCTGCTGCAGTCATGATGTCACTGTCGCCAGCCTGGCTGTGATTTTCCTATGAATTTGGGGTCGAATTCCTGTGTGTTATTGAAATTACAACTAAATCTGGTGGGTAGCTTCGGCTCCGCTGCTGGCCTCCTTGGCGTCGGCGACGAAACGCAGGTAGGCTTGCGGGGCTGCCTGGCGAGGGACGACCGTCCGTTATCGACTAGCACCTTCCTCCCGGCGTGCACCTGTAACCCCTGAAGGAGGACCTATGGCCCACACATTGGCTGCTGTTTCCCGTACTGATTTTGGTAAGGGCGCTGCCCGCAAGCTGCGTCGCGCTGAGCTGATTCCCGCCGTCGTCTATGGCAAGGGATCTGAGCCGGTCCACGTGTCGCTGCCCAACCGGGAGACCTTCCTGATGCTGCGCGAATCTGGCCTGACCATCGAACTGAGCATCGACGGCGCCGCCCCCGTGCTGGTGACCCCGAAGCAGGTTCAGCGCGATCCGATCACCGGCTTCTTGGAGCATGTTGACCTGATGCTGGTCAAGGGCGAGTGAGCTCGACCCATCTCATTGTCGGGCTCGGTAACCCGGGCCCGGCCTATGCCCCCACCCGTCACAATGTTGGGTTTTGGGCGGTCGACGATCTGGCCGACCGCCTGGGGGCGTCGTTCTCCATCAGCAAGGGCCACCGCGCCGAGACGGCGACCGCAGTGCTGCCCGGAGGACACAAGGCGATCCTGGTCAAGCCGTCGACCTATATGAACGAATCCGGGGTGGCTGTGGCCGCAGTCGCCCGGTTCTACAAGATCGACCCTGCCCAGATCGTTGTCATTCACGACGAGTTGGACCTAGAGCCCGCGCAACTGCGGCTCAAGTTTGGCGGCGGGGATAACGGCCACAATGGGCTGAAATCCATCCGCGCCCATCTCGGCACCGGCGATTTCCTGCGGGTCCGCGTCGGCATCGGTCGACCCCCCGGTCGTCAAGCCGCCTCCACCTATGTGCTGGCCCGGATGAGCCCCGCGGATCTCGATGCCATGAGGGTCGACGCTGCCGTTGCCGCCGATGCCGTTGAGGTCCTCGTCGCTGAGGGCCTCGTCCTGGCCCAAAACCGCTTCAATCGCTGAGACCCGGTATCCGCCTCGCCTCACCGCACGGCGGACATGGCCGGAACCAACGATTCCCACAGCCGTGATCGAGCTGATGTCAGGATCCGTTGGTAAAGGAGTGCGCGGATGTGGCTGGTGAGCCGAACCCTAGCCCGTTGACGAACCCTATCCCTGCGACCTGAGCCGACCATCCTCGCCGGTGGTGGCCAATGGCGGAGTTTGAGCTGCGTCATCTGGCTTTTCCTTTGATCTGAGCCGGCGATCCTCGTCAAGGTGGCGGCTGGCCGGTGCCGACGCCTTGAGCGGTGGTTCGGGCGTGACAAGATGGCCCAGTGCGATTTTCTGGACTGCTGCCTGCCCTCGAAGCCGATCCGGCGGTACGGGCAACCCTGCACGATGCCCGCGTAGCCGGGGCCGAGGCGCGTGACATCACCTGTGCCACCACCTTCTTCGGGCCCGCTGCGGCCCTGATCGCCAGCGAGTCCGGCCGCACGACGCTGCTTGTCACCTCCACCTTCCGTGAGGCCGAGGCGCTGACCGCCGAACTCAGCTCCCTACTGGGCGAGGACCGGGTGGCCTACTACCCGGCCTGGGAGACCCTTCCCCATGAACGCCTCTCACCCCGAGCCGACACCGTAGGCAAGCGCCTGACGGTGCTGCGCCGCCTCACCTCGCAGACCCCGCCCCAGGTGATCGTCGCCCCGGTGCGTTCCCTGCTCCAGCCGCAGGTCAAGAATCTGGCCGCGATGCAGCCGGTCACCATCACCGTCGGCGAGGACCGCGACCTCAGCGACCTGCTCCACGCCCTCGTCGCAGCCGCCTACCACCGCGTCGATCTGGTGGAAAGGCGCGGCGAGTTCGCCGTCCGCGGCGGCATCGTCGATGTTTTCCCGCCCACCGCCGAGCATCCGGTGCGCATCGACTTCTTCGGCGACGAGGTCACCGAGATTCGCCCCTTCGCCGTCGCCGATCAGCGCTCCACCGGGGAACAACTCACCCAGATCACGGCCGAGCCCTGCCGCGAACTCCTGCTGACCGAGGCCGTGCGTTCCCGCGCCAAGGAACTCATGGTGGCCCACCCGCAGCTCGGCGACATGCTGGCCCGGCTGGCGGAGGGCCACGTCGTCGAAGGCATGGAAGCCCTCATCCCGGTGCTGGTCGATGGACTCGAACTGCTCGTCGATGTGCTGCCCGCCAACTCCATCGTCGCGGTGGCTGCGCCAGAGCTGGTTCGCGCCCGGGCTGCCGAGCTCGTAGCCACCAGCCAGGAGTTTCTCAGTGCCAGCTGGGCAGCTGCAGCCAGCGGCGGCACCTCACCCATCGATCTTGGCGCTTCCAGCTACTGGGCTCTCGGTGACGTCCGTGAGCACGCCCTAGAACTGGGCCACAAGTGGTGGAGCCTCAGCCCCTTCAGCGCTGAGGTGGCTCCCGATGCCAACCTCGATGCCGGATCCGTCTACTCCCGACAACTGGGGATCGTTCCCAGCGAGGACTTTAGGGGCGACGTGGAAGCGGCCGTCGCCTATATTCAAAGCCGACTGGCCGACGGCTGGCGGGTGCTGATCAGCGTCGAAGGCAAGGGTCTGGCGACTCGCATGACCGAACTGCTGGCCGAACATGGCATCCAGGCCGCTGTCTCCGACCTTGAGGAGGAACCCGCACCCGGCAGCGCCCATGTCATCCTGGCTGCGATGCGACGGGGCTGGCGATCCACCCCGGCCAAACTAGAGTTACTGACCGCCGCCGAGCTTTCTGGCCAGCAGGTCACCGAGCGCGGTGGGCGCAAGTTGCCGACGCGACGCCGCAACACCATCCAGCCCCTGGAACTCAAAGCAGGGGACCCCGTCGTCCATGAGGTGCACGGTGTGGGGCGTTTCGTCGAGTTGGTGCAGCGCACCGTCCAGGGGGCGGCCCGCGACTACCTGGTGATCGAATACGCCCCCAGCAAACGTGGCCATCCCGGGGATCGGCTGTTTGTGCCCATGGATCAGCTCGATCAACTCACCCGCTACGTCGGCTCTGAGACCCCCGCCCTGGACAAGATGGGCGGCGCCGACTGGGCCAAGCGAAAGAGCCGCGCCCGCAAGGCCGTGGGGGAGATCTCTGCCGAACTGATCAAGTTGTATGCCGCCCGCCAGGCCACCAAGGGCCACGCCTTCGGTCCCGACACCGAGTGGCAGCGGGAGCTGGAGGATGCTTTCTCCTATATCGAGACCCCCGATCAGCTGGCCGCCATCCAGGAGGTCAAGGCCGATATGGAGAAGGTGGTTCCCATGGACCGCCTGATCTGCGGTGATGTGGGCTTCGGCAAGACCGAGATCGCGGTCCGCGCCGCCTTCAAAGCCATCCAAGATGGCAAACAGGTGGCGGTGCTGGTGCCGACGACGCTGCTGGTCAGTCAGCACTACCAGACCTTCGCGGCACGGTTCGCCGGCTTCCCCGTCCACATGGCCCAGCTCAGCCGGTTCCAAAGTGATGGCGAATCCAAGAAGGTGATCGAGGGCCTCGCCGCTGGCCGCCTCGACCTAGTGATCGGCACCCACCGCCTGCTCGCCAAGGAGATCGCATTCAAGGACCTCGGCTTGGTCATCATCGACGAGGAACAACGCTTCGGCGTCGATCACAAGGAACGGCTCAAGGAGATGCGGGTCAACGTGGATGTGCTGTCCATGTCCGCCACCCCCATCCCGCGCACCTTGGAGATCGCCATCACCGGCATCCGTGAGATGAGCGTCATCGCCACCCCACCCGAGGAGCGACACCCGGTGCTGACGCTGGTCGGCCCCTACGACAAAGGTCAGGTCCGGGCTGCCATCCGCCGGGAGCTGGCCCGCGAAGGTCAAGTGTTCTTCGTCCACAACCGGGTCGATAGCATCGACAAGGTGGCCGCCGAGCTGCGCGAATTGGTGCCCGAGGCCCGCATCGCCACCGCCCACGGCCAGATGGGTGAATCCAAACTGGAGCAGGTGATGCTCGACTTCTGGGAGCGTCGCGCCGACGTACTGGTCTGCACCACCATCGTCGAGGCCGGTCTCAACATCCAAACCGCCAATACTCTGATCATCGACCGCGCCGATGCCCTGGGCCTGTCCCAGCTCCACCAA
>JBHAEB010000209.1:0-14066 GCA_041855345.1 Arachnia sp.
ACTGGGGCTGCTGGTCGGTGTGATCGGTGGCTGCCGGTTCCGACGGCTCGGTCACGGGCTGATCGCCGCGGAGGGATATCGGCCTGGATTTCCAATAGCCGGGGCGTTCACCGTCGGCAATGTCGTGGTGATTCCCAAGCGCACCGCTGCCGAGTTGGAGGCCACCTATCCGGGGGTCATCGACCACGAGGATGCCCATGCCTGGCAGTGGGCCTACTGTTTCGGGCTGCCATTTCTGCCGCTCTATGTGCTGTCTCAGGGCTGGTCGTGGCTGCGAACCGGTCATATCGGCTCAGCGAATTTCTTTGAGGTGCAGGCGGGTCTGGCTTCGGGTCGTTACCCCGATCTGCCGAAGCGTTCCCTTCGCGACGGCCTCAAGGCCGCCATCCATACCGTCAGGAAGCCACGCTCGTGATCCGCCCTGCCACCTCAGCCGATGCCGAGGCCATCCTTGAGGTGATGTTTTCCACCGCGATGAGTAAGGAATCGAGCTGGTGGAAGAACACCCCGGCCTCGATCGCCGAGAAACTCACCGCAGGCGGCGGGTTCGTCGCAGATGAGGAAGGGCGCGTTATTGGATGTGTGCTGCACGTATTCACCGACGGTGATCTTGTGATGCGCAGCCTGGCGGTGCGGCCTGAGTATGAGGGTCGTGGAGTCGGTACAGCTCTCGTCAAGGCCGTCGAGGCTGAGGCCATGGCTCGTGGTATCCCCCGCATTCTGTTGGCGGTCAGCGCCTCCAACCTTGAGGTATGCGGCTACTACCTGCGCCTGGGTTACCTGCGCAGCGAGGAACCCTACCCTCACGCGGTCCCCGGCCGCCCATCCCCCGTGGTGTTCACGAAAACCGTGCCCATGAACCGCGGATGAGCGCCAGCCAGAAATCCCGCCAATCGTCATTCAGCACTTGGCGCCCCAGCCCGCTACGGCCCACATCAGCAACCCGACACCCGGAATCCTGCGCGACCGCACCACACCCGAAACGCGGTGAGGCAGCAAGTGCAACACGACCTCGTTGCCTAGGCAGGTCACTGCTCTGAGGGCTAGCTCAGCAGCACCAGGGTATGGTCGAATCCGGCCAGTTCGGTGTCAATGATGTGAGAGATGCGCCCCCAATCACCACCTGCCAGTCCGGCCCCCAACTTAGGGTAACCGATGCGCGACTTGGGGAAGTCTGCTGCGATCCGTCGGAATACTGCGGCAATCGCGTCATAATCGGCCTTGACCCCGCGCCCCCGGTAGTGGCCCTGGGTATAGGCGTTGACGACGGTGAAACTCACCTCACCACGGGTGATTAGGGCGCTGCTGTAACTGCCAAGCTTGCTGAGGTCACCACGAATGGTCGCCTTATCCGCGTCGAAGGCCTCCGGCAGCTGGTCACGGATGCTTTTAGCGATGCCTCGACCCATCGTGTTGAAACAATTGCAGCCGTGAACGATGACGTCGAACTCACCAGCTAGGGCAAGATCGATGAGGTCGCCATGGCGGATCTTCATGAGTCGCTGCCTCGAGTCCAGGAGGAGCCGGTCAACCGTTCATATGCCTCGACATACCGGGCATGGGTGGCTTCGATAACCTCCATCGGCAGCGGCGGGGGCGGGCCCTGCCGGTCCCAGCCGGAATCCTTGGCCAGCCAGTCACGCACATACTGCTTGTCAAAGCTGGGCAGTGAATCCCCGGGCCGCCAGAGTTCGGCGTCCCAGAACCGAGAAGAATCGGGAGTCAACACCTCGTCGGCCAGCACCAAGGTGCCGTCGCTGCGATACCCGAACTCGAACTTCGTGTCGGCCAGGATGATTCCCCGCTGACCCGCGATTCGCTCGGCATGGGTGTAGACAGACAGCGTGAGTTCACGCAGCTGCTCCGCGAGTTCCCGGCCATGTAGGGCGACGATAGTGTCGAAATCGACGTTCTCATCGTGAGCCCCAAGTTCAGCTTTGATGGCGGGTGTGAAGATCGGTTCCGGGAGCTTGTCTCCGTCGCGAAGCCCGGCAGGTAGGGGTAGACCACATACGGTGCGCGAGCGCTGATATTCCGCCCAGCCAGATCCCGTCAGATAGCCGCGGGCGACGCACTCCACCGGCACCATGTCCAGCTTCTCGACGATGACCGCGCGACGGGCAACCGCAGCAGGGACCTCGGTGGAGACAACATGATTGGCCACGAGCCCCTTCAACTGGTTGAACCACCACAAGGACAGTTGGGTGAGTATCGCCCCTTTGTCGGGGATCAGACTCGATAGAACATGATCGAAGGCCGAAATATTGTCGGTGGCAACCATCAGCACCCGGTCCTCGGGGAGCAGGTACATCTCGCGCACCTTCCCCGCGTACAGCAACGGCAATCCCAAGCACTCAAACTGACTCACGCCCCAAGCCTAAGCCTGTCCGCGTCGGGCTGGCCGCAACGGCACAACACAACAGTGAGGGCCCACAACCTTTAGTCCCAGCGCCTCAACGACAACTGTTCAAGCGCAACAGCACAGGGCCCAGAACCCTCGGTTCTAGGCCCTGTGCTGTGTCTTCTCACTTGGACTGTTTCAGCACCGCCTTGGCAGCCGCGAACCGGGCGATCGGGACGCGGAATGGCGAGCAGGACACGTACTGGAGGCCTGCCTTCTGGAAGAACTCCACCGAATCCGGATCGCCACCGTGTTCGCCACAGACTCCGGTCTTGAGACTCGGCTTGCGGCTGCGGCCCTTAGCCACGCCGATCTCCACCAGCTGGCCCACACCGTCGACGTCGATCGACTCAAAGGGGTTACGCTCCAGCACCCGATCCATCACATACTGGGTGAGGAAGCCGTTCTCGGCATCGTCGCGGCTGATGCCAACCCCGGTCTGGGTCAGGTCGTTGGTGCCGAAGCTGAAGAAATCGGCGTATTCCGCGATCTGGTCGGCCACCAGCGCAGCGCGCGGCAACTCGATCATGGTGCCAATCGTGACATCCAACTCACGACCCGCAGCAGCCAGTTCGTCGGCGACAGCCCGCTCGACGATCTCCCGCTGCACCTGCAGCTCCTTGGCCAAGGCCACCAGCGGAATCATGATCTCCACGCCAACCGTCTCGCCCTCGCGGTCCAGCACTGCCAGGGCCGCCCGAATAATGGCGCGGGTCTGCATCTCGGGGATCTCCGGGTACAGCATCGCCAGTCGGCAGCCGCGGGTGCCGAGCATCGGGTTCAACTCGTGCAGCCGCTTCACCTGAGCCAAGGTGGCGCGCGCCGCCTCCAGCTCAGCCGCGTCGCCGCCGGTCAACTCCAGCCGCTGCACCAGCAGCGATTGCTCCACCAAATTCGGCAGGAACTCATGCAGCGGCGGATCAAGCAGCCGCACCGTCACCGGCAGGCCCTTCATCGCGGTGAAGATCCCCTCAAAGTCGGCCTGCTGCATCGGCAGGATCTCCGCCAACGCCTCGGCACGGGCCTCATGGGAGTCGGCCAGAATCATCCGGCGCACCGCAGGCAGGCGATCCTGAGCCATGAACATATGCTCGGTGCGGCACAGCCCGATACCTTCGGCACCCAACTCACGAGCCTTCGTCGCATCTTCAAAGTTATCCGCGTTGGCGCGCACACCCAGTTGACGCACCTCGTCGGCCCAGGTCACCACCCGCTGGAAGTCCTCGTTGATGCGCGGCGGGATCAGCTCAATGGCTGAACCAAATACCTCGCCGGTGGAGCCATCAAGGGTGATGACCTCGCCCTCAGTGATGACACGATCACCGACGGTCAAGGTCTTCGCCTTAGCATCGATATGAATACCGGAGGCGCCAGCCACACACGGCTTGCCCATGCCCCGGGCCACAACAGCAGCGTGTGAGGTCATGCCGCCGTGAGCGGTCAACACGCCCTGGGCGACGATGACACCGTGGATATCGTCAGGTGTGGTCTCATAGCGCACCAGCACCACGGCCTCACCCTTGCCGCCCCGCTCAGCCGCGGTATCGGCGTCGAAAACGACCTCACCCACCGCAGCTCCCGGAGATGCGGGCAGACCTGTGGTTATCGGCTGCTGGGTGTGATCCGGGTCGATGGCGGGATGGAGCAATTGGTCCAGTTGGTCCGGCTCAATGCGCAGCAGCGCCTCCTCCTTGGTAATTACACCCTCGTCGACCAGGTCCGAGGCCACCTTCAAGGCGGCCGCGGCGGTGCGCTTGCCGCTGCGGGTTTGCAGGAGGAACAGCTTGCCGTTTTCGATGGTGAACTCCATATCCTGCATGTCGCGGTAATGGGCTTCCATCTTCTGCATCGTCGCGATCAGCTCGTCGTATGCCTCCGGCAGCACGGCGCGCATCTCTTCCAACGGACGCGGGGTGCGGATACCAGCCACCACATCCTCGCCCTGGGCGTTCACCAGGAACTCACCGTAGAGCTCCTTCTCACCGGTGGAGGGATTGCGGGTGAAGCACACTCCGGTGGCGCTGGTATCGCCCCGGTTGCCGAAAACCATCTGCATGATATTCACGGCGGTTCCCAGATCCGCGGGAATGTTATTAGCTCGGCGGTACACCTCGGCGCGGGGATTCTGCCAGGAACGGAACACCGCATTAACGGCGCGATGCAGCTGCTCAACCGGGTCCGAGGTCCATTCACCACCGAGATGATCATTACTGATCTGCTTAAAGGTGGCCACTAAAGTTTTGAGATCCTCAGCGCTGAGATCGGTGTCCAACTCGACGCCACGATCCCGTTTCAGCTCGGTCAGGGCATCCTCATAGGCATATGGGGGCACGCCCTCGACGACCTCGCCATACATTTGGATGAACCGGCGGTAGCAGTCCCATGCGAACCGCTCATTCCCGGATTCCTCAGCCACCGCGACGACTGACTCGTCGGAAATACCGAGGTTCAAAATCGTGTCCATCATGCCCGGCATGGAATACACCGCACCAGAACGTACCGAGACCAACAGCGGACGCGACGACCCGCCCAGCTTGCGACCGGTCCGCCCCTCCAAACGCGCCAAACCGGCATTAATCTCCTCGGCCAGTCCCTCAGGCCACTGTCCGCCACGATTCATCGTCTCCACACAGGCGGTGGTGGTGACGGTGAAGGCGTCGGGGACTGGCACGCCAACCTTATACATTTCTGCGACCCCAGCACCTTTGCCACCCAGCAGGTTTCGCATCGTGGCGTCGCCCTCAGCCAGGTCGTAGATATAACGCTTCTCGGTCATTCGCGATGATCTCCCTTGATTGTTGCGGTGGAACTTCCCGTTCCCGCCCCCACCTTAGTGGTTGATCGGGGCTAACCCCAGCATGGCTTTCTGAATGCTCAACCAGTGGGCACGAGTAGTCTTGTTACATGATGAAGCTGCCCCGTGGAATGGCAATCGTGATGGTAGCTGCGTCGTTGGCGGCTTGCTCCGCACCTGAGCTTGACACCGGCGCCAGCCCATCCCCCACTCGTAGTCTCAGTGACCTGTTAACCCCCTCTCCCAGCCCTACCCTGCCCAGCTACACCGTCAGCGATGTGGTGCCAGAAGAACTGGATGCTGCCATCCGGGCGGATTTGACCGACCGTGGCGTCGACGGGGCTGCCGCTGAGGTGGTGGAAACCCGCAAAGTAACGTGGAACAACGGCGCCCTCGGCTGTCCGCAGCCTGGCATGTCCTATACCCAGGCGCAGATTTCCGGCTGGCAGGTGCTCGTCACCCTCGATGGGGTCTCCTACGACTATCGATTCGGCAACGACGCCACCCCGCTGCTGTGCGAGCTACCGACCATCACCGGCGGAACCGATAACTCCGATATCTAAACTCGCCTCCTGACCCGAGGGTTGCGAACCGGCAGCCACAAACCTCCACCTGCTTTTCTGCGACTCATCGCCCCGGAAAGCCCCGAGAAGCCTGATGGGCCGCAGAAAAGCAGGCACTCCCCCGGATCCTCGGATCCTCGAAAACCCGGAATCCCAGAAAACCAACGTGGGGCACCGCCTTCGCGGTGCCCCACAGTCGTGCTATGCCAGCTCAGCTCATGCCGCCACGCCGGTATCCGGTAGACCCGGCTTCACCGGGACCGGAATGGGCTTGACGGGGACCGGGGCTGCCGA
This sequence comes from Arachnia sp., assembly GCA_041855345.1. Taxonomy (GTDB): domain Bacteria; phylum Actinomycetota; class Actinomycetes; order Propionibacteriales; family Propionibacteriaceae; genus Arachnia. The sequence goes on from JBHAEB010000209.1 coordinate 6,053, forward strand.
CGCCGAGGGAGCCGGGGTCGAAGGAGCCGGATCCGAGGGAGCCGGGGTGCCCGGGTCCGAGGGAGTAGGCGTCGGGGTTGGTTCCTCCGTCTTCAGCGGCAACGGACCGGTGAGCGCCTCCGTCGTACCAGCGGCATTATCCAGCACGACAGCCATCCAGCCCTTCGGGGCCTGATCCGCTACAGCAGCCGGGTCGACACTCAGCTCGACCGTCGTGGCGCCACCCGCAGCGGCCTTGAAGGACTTGTTGACGGTGATGGCCGGGGCCGTCGGATCAAACATCGCGGTGCCGTCAACCTCATCGATCTCATCCGAGAGCAGGCTGACCGCGCTGACGCTGTAAGCGAACTTGCCGGTCACACCAACCTCAGCAGCCGGAACCAGAACCACGACGGTCGAGGAATCCGTGGGAGCCAGCACCTGGTAGCCGGTCATCCGCACATCGCCACTGGCGTTGTCCTGGATAAACACACCGGGCTGTCCGTTCTCCTGGCCCACCGACAGCAGACCAGTGTCATAGGCCAACACTGTGCTTTCTTCCTTGCCGTCGAGGTTCGCGTCAATACCAATCTCGTAGCCGTTAGCGGCCGCGTTCGAGTAGCGCGAGTAGTTGTTCAAGGCGAAGGCCAGAATGGGGGCCTTGCCAGGCTCGGAAAGGTTGCTCACACCGATGCTCGCCAAGTCCTGCCCGGTGTCCTGACTGGCGGCAATATCCTCATCATCAGTCAGACCGAGGGTGAAGATCATGCCGTCAGCATCCTTGGTGCCGCCAGCGTTGGAGAAGACCAACTCACCGGAGGTGGTGCTGAGCGCATTGGTGGTGGCCGTCACATTCGACAGGGAACGCGGCACCATGAGATAAGGCACATGCTGCTCAGCATGGGAGCCGCCATCGGACTTGAGCACGATGTTGCCGGAAACCTCGTAGAACCACGGGGAGGAAACATCGTAGTTGAGGCTGCTGGCGATATCCGTGGCCTTCACCTTCATCGTTACATCAATGGTGGCGGTGCCACCGGCGGGGACCGTCACCGAGCTTGGGGAGACCGTCACATCAGCCTTCTCGGTGACCGATGATTCTTCCACCGAGGCGGTGTAGGTAGCAGCCGAGGTGCCCTTGTTCACCAGCGTGATGGTCTTGGTAGCCTCGAAGGCGTCGCTGATCTCCTGGAAGCCGTAGCTCAGGCCGACCTCGTAGAGGTTGGTGCCAGCCACAGCGACCGTATCGGTGTAGGCGAACACGTCGGAGTGGGTCGCATCCCAGGGATCGATCTGACCGCCGCCACGGGTCGGCACATAATCGCCCACCTTCTCCGGCTTGGCGGTGCTGATCAACGAGGCCGTGATCTCCTGGCTGCTCCAGTCAGGATGCGCCTGCCTGGCCAAGGCCGCAATACCAGCGACATGGGGGGTAGCCATGGATGTACCAGAGTCGGTGGCTGGATCGTTGCCACCGCCCACTGAAGCAGAGATGATCGACACACCAGGTGCGGTCACTGTGGGACGCAGGTGGGAGTCGCCGGTGCGCGGCCCAGCGGAGGTGAAGCTCGCGAACTTGGTGAACGCCGGGTTGGGGATCTCAGCTGCGGTCAGCGTTCCCGACTGGCCATTGGCAGCCAGCAGCGTCTGAGCGGCCGAAGCCCTCATCCCCAGGAACGGGATGGTCACCACTCGGTTCTCAATCTCAGGAGTGCTGGGGTTGTCCATGATGGTGCCCTCTAGCGGGGGCAGTGACTCGGTGGTGTTGACCATGATCACCGCAGCGGCACCGGCATTCTGGCCGTGAATCGCGCGGGCGACGCGGGCGCACTCGCCGCGCTTGGTCACCACGATCGAGCCAGCAGGGACGTTCTTGTATTCGTCGGCTTCACAGCCAAGGGCGATGCCACCATTGCCGTCGTCCAGCACATAGATCGGGGCAGCTGCGGCTGGCAGCGCCTCCTCATTGGCGTTGACGCCGGTAACTGACTGATCTCCAACCTTGAGTTCTGCACCAGGGTAGGACTCGATGGAGTTATTGGCAGCAACCGAGAGGACGCCTGGGGCCACGCTCGGGGAGCCGACCAGATAGGGGTCTGGGCCAGCGTTACCAGCGGCAGCTACCACGACGACACCAGCGGCCGCAGCGTTGGCAGCAGCCACCGAGCTGGGATCCTGTACGCGACCATAATCAGAGCCGAGGGACAGGTTGATCACATCGACCCCGAAGTCGCGGACCGCGACCTCAATGGCCTGGGCGGTGGCATTGGTGCCGCCCTTGCAGCCAAACACCTTGATGGCGTAGAGATCGACATCTGGTGCCGCACCAGGGCCAATCAAGAAGTCATTGTTCTCGAAGGTATTGGCGTCATAGGCGCCGGTGTAGGTGGTGCCATCAGCCAGCACGCCCTTGCCAGCGACGGTACCGGCCACGTGGGTGCCATGCCCATTGGCTTTGCAGTCAATGGGGTTCTTGTCTGGCGTCGCAGGCGCGTTGTTGGTGCCATAGGCGTCACCGACGAGGTCCACGCCACCCTTGATATTGGTTCGGGCGTAGAACGGGGTCGGATCGGTTGCCGCCGTGGCCGCGGTGAAGGCCTCGTCGGTGCCCTCACCACCAAAGGTGGCGTGGGTGTAGTCGATGCCAGTGTCGATGACAGCGACCTTGATGCCGGAGCCGGTGTAGCCGGTTCCCGCAGCCCCATCCCACACCTGATCGACGCCGGTGTACGGGCTAGACGTCACATTGCTGCGCTCGTGGGTACGCATGGCATGGACATCCTTGACCCCTGGCAGTTCCCGGACCGCCGGCAACTGGGAGGCATCGATGGTGGCCTGAATACCGTTATAGGTCCACTGGAAATGGCTTTCCACCTGGCCGCCAAGGGAGGTGATGCCGTCGGCGACTGTCTGCTGCGCCTTCTGCAACTCATCCGCGATGGCCTGCTCCTGGTCCTCACTCAGGGAACCGTCGGTGTTGGCTTCGACCACCGTGACCGGTTCTTCCGACAGCTCAACCATGACATTGACCGGTCCCGAGGTGGGCAGCACCGACTGGGCTGCCGTGGCCTCACCGGTCTGGCCAGTGTTCAGCAGGTCGATCAGGTTGCTGGTGTCGTCATCGGCTGATGCCACCGTCATGGGAAGCATCAGGGCTAATGCGCCCGCAGCCGCCACTATTCTCCTATGCCGCATAGGCTCTACCTTTCGGTGTAGGAGGGCCCCTCATGGCCCTCCGGATCGCCGCCGCCCCCACCCAAGCAGGCGGTCGGGGATAACAATGCCAGCACCCTAGTACGTCGTTGCGGTCATCCCAAAAACAGAGACCCGTCCGACCGTAGGGGGATTAACGCACGCGATGGTGGCGGCCCAGGGTAGGACCGCCACCATCTACAGTGCTGGGTCAGTGACTAACAGCAGCGACCCGACGCCTCATGCCCTCGGCGTACTGGGCTGCTTCTAGGCCTGCGACAAGGTGCCACACACCTTCACCGACCTTGACGGCGGCCACCAGACCTGCCGCCTTGAGAGCCTCCACATCCACCTGGGAGTCGTCGGCAACCTCAACCCGAACCCGGGTCTCAGCGATGGGTTGAACAACCCGGACATTGTCCTCGCCACCCATGGCAGCCACCCACTGCTTGGCTTGGTTCGTCTCGGCGTCAGTAACCACGATTACTCGCGGCTCCTCTGCCACCGGTTCAGCAGCCCGACGCGCGGCCGCTCGCTCTTCAGGGCTGCGATAGTCGGAGATGATGATCAAGATCATCGAGATGGTGAAGGCCACCGCGATAGAGATCGCGTAGATCCACACCGGGTTGAACACCGGGATGGTGAACAAGGAGGTGAAGGCGAAGGCACCGGTGGTCACGCCAGCTGTCGTCCCGCCAGCTCCGGTGAAGAACTGGCTCAACAAACCGATGGTGACACCGCCGGCCAGACAGCCAATAAGCATCCGCGGATAAATCCGCTTGAATCGCAGGTGAATACCGTAAAGGCTGGGCTCGGAGATACCGCCGAATAGGCCAGCTGCCAAGGCACCAGAAGCTGTCTGTTTCATGGTGGCGTCTTTATCGCGCATGGCGATCACCAGCACACCAGCGGTAGCGCCGAAGCAGGCAAAGTTCCACGTACCCATGGGGCCCTGGATGAAGTCGTATCCCAACTGGTCGATGTTCATCAGCATCAAAGCGTTGAGCGGCCAGTGCAGGCCCAACGGCACGAGGAAGGGATAGATCATCGGGATGAGGATGGCAAACACGATGGGGGCGGTGTTATTCAGCCAGGCCAAGCCAGCACCGATTCCAGCACCAGCCCAGATACCGATGGGGCCGAGCAGGAAGGCGGTCAACGGAACCATGATGACCATCGAGAAGAAGGGCACGAAGACCATCTGGACGTTCTCTGGGAAGATCATCTTCAAGGCCCGGTAAACCACGGCCAGCACCGCAGCCATCATCAGGGGCACAAAGACCTGGCCGCCATAGTCATTGAGTTGCAAGGGCAGCCCAAAGATATTCGTGACGCAGGATTCAGTACCCAGAGTCGCATTGGCAGTACATGTGGTTTCCAGGTATCTGAGGGACTCGGTAAACAGCCCGGTACCCTCACCAGTTTCGGTATATATCTTGCTGCCGAGACTGATGAAGTTGGGGGTCACCAGGGCACCCATGATGACCGCACCCAGCCACGGATCGACGTCGAGTTTCTTCGACGCGTTGTAGGCCACTGCGATCGGTAGGAAGTAGAACACACCCCGCCATATGGCATCGATGAACACCCAGGGCGCAGCCTTGTCATCGGCCTGGAAGTCAAACACCCCGAAAGCATCCAACACGGCAAGCCCAGCCAGGATCAGCGAGGCCCCCAACAGCACGCCCAAGAGCGGTCGGAAGGAGTCGGAGAGGTACTCGAAGAAGCTATCCAGCCAGGCCACCTTGCCACGGGCCTTGGATCGGGCTGCTGCCTTGACATCGGCATCGCTCATCGTTTGCCGATTCGCCATCTCCGGTAGCGCATTGATCTCTTGGAACCAGGTCGCTACGGCGCCGCCAACGATCACCTGGTAGCGGTCACCGGACTGGGGTACCGCACCCATAACGCCTTGGATGGACTCAACCTTGGCAGTGTCAACCGCGGAGGCATCCACCAGCTCGAAGCGCAGCCGGGTAGCGCAGTGGGTCAACGAGGAGATATTCGCTGGGCCGCCAAGGGCCGCCACAATCTCAGATGCGTTGCTCATGAAAGCCTCTCTTAGAACTCATCGACGGGGACAAGGGCGCGCACTTCAGCCGGGGTACCGCAGGTGACGGCCTTGGCTGCAAGTTCCTTACAGGTCGCTAGATCCCACGCACGCACCGCCGCCTTCACTGCGGGGATAGCGGGGATCGAGCAGCTCAACTCGTCGACACCCAAAACGACGAGGATCGGGACCGCCTGAGGATCGGAGGCCACACCACCACACACCCCAAGCCATTTACCGTGGGCGTGGAGCGCCTCGGCAGCCTGACCGATCAGGGTCAGCACAGCCGGATTGCAGGGGTCTACCTGGCTAGCCAGTTTCGGATGTCCCCGGTCCATCGCCAGGGCATAGCTGGTCAGATCGTTGGTGCCGACGCTGAAGAAATCACAGCCCTCCTCGGCGGCGAACTGTTTGGCCATGACCGCCACCGATGGCACTTCCATCATGATGCCGACGCTGACCTTCGTCACCGACGGCATCGCGGCCCGCTCCTCATCGAAGATGGCCTTGGTTCGACGCCAATCCTCCAAGGTGGCGATCATCGGGAACATCACATGAAGGTGAGCCCCAGCATCGGCAGAGGCTAGGATCGCGCGAATCTGGGTGCGCAGCACCTCCGGCTGCTCTAGACCAACACGCACACCTCTGATACCCAGGAAGGGATTTTCCTCGGCGGGGATGGGCAGGTAGGCCAAAGGCTTATCGCCACCGACATCCAGGGTGCGGATCACCAATGGCTGGCCGGGTTTGAGGGCCTTGGCACAGTCGGTATAGATCGCGGCCTGCTCCTGCTCGCTGGGTGCGGTGGAGCGCCCCATGAAGACGAACTCGCTGCGCAATAGCCCAACGCCCTCGCCGCCCTTGGCTACGCCCGCGACGGCGTCGTCGACATTGCCGATATTGGCTACCACCGCCACCTGGTGGCCATCCTTGGTGATCGCAGGCTCATCCTTGGCAGCTTCTTCAATGGCCTTGCGTTCGGCCATCCGGGCTTGCCGCTCCCGCAGCTGCACGACTTCCTCATCGGTGACGCCGGTGCGCAAGGTCCCCTTCGAACCGTCTAGAACCACGAGCGTGCCGTCGGCGATCTCCAGGGCCCGTGCCTCGATACCGGCCACCGCCGGGATATCCAGGGAGCGGGCGATGATGGCGACATGGCTGGAAGCGCCGCCTCCAGTGGTGGCGAAACCCACCACCCGGCTGCGGTCGAGCTGGGCAGTATCGGAGGGGGTGAGGTCCTCGGCCACCAGAATCGTGTTCTCTGGCAATTCACCGCGCTCTGACCGCTGCCCTGTTAATTCCTCAAGCACTCGCTGGCCGACGTCGCGAACATCGGCAGCGCGACCGGCAAGCACCTCATTCTTCAACGAGGCCAGCTGATCCGCGAAGGCGTTAAAGGCTCCGCGCCAGGCGAAGGGCGCTGATTTGCCCTTGTCGATCCCGGAAGCCGCGAGATCAAGCAGCTCAGGATCGCCGAGGATTTCCTGATGGGCGGCGAAGATCGCGGCCTTATCCTCAGCGGCCTCCTCAGCCATACGCTGCTGCAGGGCGGACAGGTCCAACAGTGCCCGGTCAATAGCGGAATTGAGCTTGCGGCGCTCCTTGTGCCGATCCTCGGCGAATTCCTCGACCTGAATGTCCTCGTGACGCAACTGGACGACGCGGCCAATCCCCAGTCCTGGCGATGCGGAGGCACCGAGCAACAGATTCGGGTCACCCGACTTCGGCGCGACTGGTTTGGCCTCGGCTGGGGCAACCGCAGGCATCGGGGCGGTGTCCTCGGTGCCAACAACGCCACCGCTGGGCAGCGTCGGGCAATCCTCGCCTAGACCGTCGCGGATTCCCTGGGTGATCTCGGCGACTGCCTCGTGGGCATCGACGCCATGGGCGGTCACGATGACCTTCTCACCGCATCCGACGGCCAGGCTCATGATCGCGACGATGGACTTTGCGTTGGCAACATCGTCGCCGCGGCGAAGCTTGATATCAGACTTGAACTTCTTCGCCAGCGCCACCAGGGTCGCGGTTGGGCGGGCGTGAAGCCCGGTGGGGTTGGGAACCAAGATGGCCTCGGAGGTCGCAGTGGCTGCCCCAGCGCCAGCACCGGAGTCATCCTCGGCGGCCTTCCATTCAAGGGTGGCTGCCTCATCAATTCCCGCAGTAACCAAACCGGTGGTCGGTTGGATGGCGGCAATGCGTTCGGTATTGGTAATCACGACTTGGGTGAGCAACGACTTCGCATTGCGTCCGACTTCGTCGAGATCAAAATCAATCAGTAGTTCTCCAGCGGCCACAGTCTGGCCCTCGCTGACATGGGCGCGGAATCCTTCCCCGCCTAGCCGAACGGTGTCTAAACCGATGTGCATGAGCACTTCAACGCCTTCTGCGCTACGCAAGGTAATGGCGTGCTTAGACGGTTGAAGATCAGCTACCTCGCCAGCCACTGGCGCAGTCAGCCTGCCCTCAAGCGGATCAATTGAGAAACCGTCGCCCACCATTTTCTTGGCAAACACCGGGTCCGGCACATCTGTTATCGGGACCATGACCCCGGTCAGAGGAGCCCGGAGGCTCACCCGCGCGGTCGACTCTGCACTCACAACGGCACTTCCTTTCGGGAGGGGACCAAACGCGGGCAGTCTGCAACGACTTTTCGCGTTGCTGGCAGCCTAGTGTGCAAAACCACTGCACGGAATATGTTTTGGCAAGGAATTTCTGCGCCTCGGGCGATAACTGCCCTGATCACCATCGATCGGCCCCCAAAAGCGAGATGTTGTGTCCGCCAAACGGCCTACG
>JBHAEB010000210.1:0-11087 GCA_041855345.1 Arachnia sp.
ATCAAGGGATGCAGTTTCGCGAATGATTCCTTTTCCCAGTCACTAAGACTGGGCTCCATTGCGGCCATGATCCCCCCCCGGGCAGTGCAGCACGTGTAATAGCTTTTCCCAGTCACTAAGACTGGGCTCCATTGCGGCCCGGTCTGGGCATCCTGCACCTCATCCAACAGCAGCGACTTTTCCCAGTCACTAAGACTGGGCTCCATTGCGGCCGGCTGCGGCCTGCGCGATCATCTGCTGAGCTGCGGCTTTTCCCAGTCACTAAGACTGGGCTCCATTGCGGCATGCCACCGAAAATGTTGCTGGCTAGGGTTTTTAGCTTTTCCCAGTCACTAAGACTGGGCTCCATTGCGGCTTGACCTTGGTGTTGGGGCGTGTTCCCCATCACCTACTTTTCCCAGTCACTAAGACTGGGCTCCATTGCGGCGTGATATCCCGCAACATTCTCGGTACTGCGCCGACTCCTTTTCCCAGTCACTAAGACTGGGCTCCATTGCGGCTGTACAGCGCCTTCGCGAGGCGCGCGAGCCGGTGCACTTTTCCCAGTCACTAAGACTGGGCTCCATTGCGGCAGGGGGAACTCGCCGGATAGGGTGTGGATCAGCTGGGCTTTTCCCAGTCACTAAGACTGGGCTCCATTGCGGCATTCCCGAATGCGTCTTGCGCACCGGGGGAATTCTCTTTTCCCAGTCACTAAGACTGGGCTCCATTGCGGCAAGTTAAAGACAGAAGCGGTGCTGGGGATGCTGGAGCTTTTCCCAGTCACTAAGACTGGGCTCCATTGCAGCTATGCCCCTTCACGCGAGGCTGAAGGTGAAAATTCAGTTTTCCCAGTCACAAAGACTGGGCTCCATTGCAGCCACGCTCCGTAAGGAGGGTGGAAAACCGGCGGGTTTGTTTTCCCAGTCACAAAGACTGGGCTCCATTGCAGCGCGTCGATGGCGGCCTGGGTGAGGGACACGCCGTAGGTTTTCCCAGTCACAAAGACTGGGCTCCATTGCAGCCCGGCCCAGACCGCCAAGATCCTGTTCGACCTGGCCAGTTTTCCCAGTCACAAAGACTGGGCTCCATATGCAGTTCCAAGTCACACGCCCTGCGCCGTTCGGCGTCGTGAGTCTTCTTGCCTGCATCCCCGAGCTGCTCGTCAGCTGGGAGGTGAGTACCGGACTCTCAGTCAGGGACTGCGGGGCTTCACCGAAAGTGGTGGGGGCCGGAGTGCTGGCGTCCGTCCCAGACATCCTGCCGGTTTCGCCCGTCGCGGGCATGCAAAACGTCCTTGAGGGCCGTGGGAGTGGCTGCCCAGTTAGAGCAGCACGTCAGGGGCAGGGCGCTGACATCCAAATCTACGAACGGCTCATCACGCTCCAGCGCTTATTAGAGGGCTTTGATGCCGTCGGCGATGCTCATGTTGGTCACACCGCCACCGGCAGGACTCATCGGTGGATCGCCGAATCGTTGATGGTACTGGTCGAGCAGGGCGCACCACATGTCACATGGATCTCCACCTTCAGCCTTTGAGGGCCTATTGAATCAGTTCACTGAATACGGCAGATGTCCGAGGAAAGCGTAACCGAATCGCGGCCCACGCCTCTGAGTAGCACAACTACTCCTCCATCATCTCAGCGAAGGCTTCCACTGCACGGCGGCAGTCCCGGGTCATGTCCCAGCATCCAGGCTGATGATCAAACCAGACCACTAGTCCTCACCCCAGGCCCCAAGAAGTATGTCATCGGCAATCCACACGAGATGCGACAGGCGAAACACGTTATCAGCAACGAGCCGCAGAATGCACCGCTGTACTCCCTCTCGGCCTCACCGAGACTAGCGCGTAAGTGGTGGCGGTATCGGTTAACCCACTTGCTCGCGGTCGCACGACTGATACCCATCTCCGCAGCACCATGGGCGATCGGACGATCCAGGTAGCGCCCAATGAGACGGTGGCGGCCTTCAACGGTCATCGGTGCGTTAGCGTGAGCGCTCAAGCGCAGGCTCCTTGAGCGGACGGATAGTTCAGCAACTCCCATCCTGACGATGGCCTGGCCCCTCGACATCACCCACCACACGTCACCAACCTCATAAACCACAACGGCTGGAGCCCCACCACAGTTGGAATCCAAATGAACAGCCCCGTCGCATGCACCTTCAACAAGTAACCACCAAACTCGAAGCCCGTAGTGATCGCCCGGCTAGAGTGGGGATAGCGCCGAGCGAGAGGAGCGTTCCTGGTGGATACCAATTCAGCGATCACCGCGACGACAGCCGCCGAGCGGGAGCGACGCGTGGCCGAGGCGATCCACAGCTCGGAGATGGAAGGCCTGCCGGTGGGTGCTGCTTTCCGTGAGGACGCCCAGGAGTACATCGACGGCCTCATCGACTCCGACGAACTGGTGGCCCGCGCCCGCGCACGCTATGGCCTCGACTGACTTCGTCGACCCCTACCTCGATCCCAAGACGGGGCTGCTAAGGAACAAGGTAGGCGCCCGGGCGAGGGGCGACCTGGAAGAGGCCGAGGTGCACCTCGTCTCCGCTCGGCTAGTGCAGCTCATGGATCGCCCCGTGAAGCCGACCGGGGACCTCAACGAGTTGCGCGCCATTCACCGGCACTTGTTCCAGGACGTCTATGACTGGGCGGGTGAGCTGCGCACGGTCGACATTCGAAAGAACGTGGCGGGAGCCCAGTTCTTTATGCCCATGTCACTGATCGGTCGGGCCGCCACGTACTGCGCGGAGGAACTCCGGGCAGATAAACAGTTGCGCGGTCTGAGCCGCGAGCAGTTCATCGAGCGTCTGGCGTACCACTACGACCAACTGAACTACGTGCACCCGTTCCGTGAAGGCAATGGCCGCGCCCAGCGAGTGTTCTGGAACCGTGTCGCTCGCGACGCCGGATGGCAACTCGACTGGCGCGCGGTGCACGGCGCCACCAATGATCAGGCGAGCCGAGCGGCAGCTGAGCAGCAGAACTTCGCCCCGCTACATGAGATGTTCGATCGGATCGTCAGCAGGGCGATTCCGCAGGGTGAACGAGACACCAACTGGCTCATCGCAGCATGCCAGGCTGTCGTTTACCACGAGTGACAACGACGCAGTGCAGCCAGCCATACGCATAGGCCGTCGCGCACAAACCAGGGCAGAGCCGCCGAGGAAAGGAGCCAATCGCTGATCAACTGGACCCGACAGGCTGCCAACGATTCGGGACCTGTGTCGAGGCGTCGACATTGGCCTTACTGTATCAATGTTGCAGTAGGTTACAGTTCGCTACTGGCCGCATTCCCCTGTGGCGACCTGAACTTCGTCCTAGACCCAGATTCTGGAGCAGCGGCCGCCGACGCCACCGTCGCCGAGAAGGGCACAATTGGAGGCCCTTGGTCAACGCCTCGCTTTAGACCTGCGGGTGAACGGAACCTTAGGTCACGAGGTGGAGATGATCGGATCCTTAAGATGCGCCATAGAACAGGTAACCCCGCCCGTAAGCAGCCAGCGGCCGCCGCATCTGACAGCGCAGTGTGTGTCAATGAATGGGTTATTAACAGACAATTTGCTGATAATTCTTGCTGGATTATTACTAATGTGAGGCCATGGTTCGGATGCCGCAGGCCCCACCTGATGTCCGTCGCCTCGCTGAGCAAAGCGTCGGTGCGCAACTGCTGCGTGCGCTAGAGGCTGGAGCGGCAGAGAAGAACTATCTGCACTGGGATCAACTGCGCCGAAGGCCGGCCCCGGATCACCTGACACCTGAGCTGTGGTGGGCGGGCGTGAGGTTAGCCCGTGCGCTACAGGCTAGGCCGCTTCCCCTCTACGATTCGGCGGGCAATGCCTTCAGCATCACCCTGCCCGACCGGCTCCTCGAAGGGCTCCAGAACATCTCCAGGCAGACCACCGCGACGGTTAGGCCAGAGCTGGCTGCCAGCGCGCCGACGAGACACCGCTATCTGATCAACTCGTTGATAGAAGAAGGGATCGCTTCCTCCCAGCTAGAGGGGGCACTCACCACGCAGCAGGTAGCCAAGGAGATGCTGCGGACGGGACGCGCCCCGAGGAATCGCAGCGAGCGGATGATCGCCAACAACTACGCCGGGATGCGATTCATCCGAGAACACCTCGACGAGGAACTGACCCCGGCCTTGGTGTGTGAGCTGCACGAGGTGCTCACCAAGGAGACCCTCGACGACCCGCGAGCCGCCGGACGGCTGCAATTGCCCGGCGACATGAGGGTAGGCGTGTGGTCAGCCGGCAACGTCAAACTGCACCAGCCACCCCGCGCCGAGCAGCTACCAGCTCGGCTCGCCCAGCTCTGCGACTTCGCCAACGCGGAAGGGGGCTGGTTGCACCCGGTACTGCGCGCGATCATCACCCACTTCATGGTGGGCTACGACCACTACTTCATTGACGGCAATGGTCGAACCGCTCGCGCGTTGTTCTACTGGGTAGCGTTGAAGAACCAGTACCAGTTGCTGGAGTTCGTCGCCATCTCCCGGGTGCTGCGGCAAGCGCCAGTTCGCTATGCGCGCTCCTATCTGCATACCGAGAGCGACGACGGCGACGTGACCTACTTCGCGATCGAGCAGGTTCGGGTTATCACCAAGGCCATCGATGAGCTCAACGACTACTTGTCGCGCAAGGCAGACGACCGTGCCGCCACACAGCAGGCCGTCTCAACCTTGGGCCTGAACCACCGAGAAGTCGCTATCGCCGAAGGCATCCTCAAAGGCAGCGTGTACCTCATCAGCGTCGCCTCGCATGCGCGCAGCCACGCAGTCACCCTGGCGACCGCCCGAAGCGACCTCAAACACCTAGAAACCCTTGGGCTGTTGAGCAGCCATGCCGAGGGCAGGCGGGTGGTGTGGCAACCCGCGCCCGAGGCCCAGCAGAGACTAGCTCCGCTAGGTGGCTCTCAGGGCTGATCCTTTGGAACTAGAGCATGACCGGTGGTTAGGGCCTTAGCTGCTAGAACCGCGGCGGAGCATAGGTGTCACCACCAGCGCTTCGGCTCAGCCGTTGACGCGACTCATTGGCAGGGGTTCGAGGCCAGCGTGCTTTAAGCGACGCAGGCGCCCAAATCTGTTCATTTCCTCTGCGGTGAATGCCCACTTGGGATCCTTGGTGACCATGACTCGATAGCCAATCAGGCCCATCACCAGGCCTAAGGACAGCACAGCGTAAAGGGTTCCCCAGAGCCAGTCCCATCCGGTAATGAGGTTTTGCTGATACACCAGCACCAGGTACCAGATCCCCACGGGGACGTGTCCAAGTGCCACAGCTGCCAGGCCCGGGTTGTAGAGGGTCTTGAGGCGTCGGTTGTTGATGATGCCGTGGACCAATAGTTGGGCGAAGCCGACCAGCACCGGCGCCAGGCCCACCCATACGACATCAGGAATGAATGCCGGCAGCGCATAGAAGGGCCAAGCGAAAACGTTCATGAAGGCCGCATTGCCCTGGTTGAGCGGGTAGACGTCCGCGGGGCCGCCGCGCCGTTGAAAGGCTTCGTTCAGGATCCACGGCTCCCCGCCCGGCAGGCGGTACTCCTCGAACTGGTGCAGGAAGATCGCCACGAGGTTGAGCAGGAGCGCCAAGCGCACTCCGGTGTATCCCGCAAACGCTTGCCAGACCAGAACGGCAATCGCCAGGACCAGCGCGATGTCGTACCAATGGTTTCGGAAGAGCCTCATCAATCGCTCCTCATCATGGCCGCACTGCGCGACCTGAAACCTCAGGGTAGGCTGATCTCCACCTAAAATCAACGCTGTTGAATTGCGGTCGAGTATTCTGATCCGGTGGATGAGCCGGGGACACGCAAGGCCAGCGGGCGAGGCCGACGTCCCGGCGTCCCCGCCACCAGGGACCGCATCCTTCGTGAGGCGCTGGGACTCTTTGCCGCAAAGGGCTACGCGGCCACTAGCTTGCGTGCCGTCGCCCGGGCGGCTGAGGTGGATCCCTCGCTCGTGGTGCATTTCTTTGGAGGCAAGGATTCGCTCTTCGCAGCGGCTCTTGGGTTGCTGGAGCCCTTCCAATCCAGGCTCGCCGCGCTGCGCGAAGGCAACCCTGCGGACCTGCCCCGACTCCTAGCCGAGACCTACCTGGGCGCATGGGAAGACCCAGACGTCAGCACCAGCCTGAGCATGATCGTCCGGGCCTCGACCGAAAGCCCAGCCGCCGCGGAACTCGTCCGCCGAAGTCTCGAATCCCGAGCCCTCCAGACCCTCGTCGATGACCGCACAGCAGCGATCCGTGCCCAGGCGGCACTAGGGCAGCTCTTTGGCCTGGCCGTCTCCCGCTATCTCATTGGGGTGCAACCCCTGGCCTCGCTCCCATTTGCTGAACTCGTCGACCTGGCCGAACCCGGCGTGCGCGCCTGCCTGGAAGCCCCCGTCGACTCCCCTAGTTCCGCTGGCGCCCAAGCCGAACCTTGATCCTCGCGACCCGATACCGTCGCCAGGCTGCGGCTGACTTACCCGAGCTCTTCGGAGAATGCAGTGAACCCAGGCCACAGCAGCTGGCGGTCCGGAGACCATGCAGTTCGACGAAGACGTCATCGATGCCCTTGACTATGGCGTCCCACCCATGGGCGGGATGAGGCTTGGCATTGGCCGCCGAGTCATGCTCCTCGATCCTGGGACCAACATCCGCAAGACCATCCTTGTATCCATGGCGTCACCCGTCGCAGGCCTGAGCCTGCACGTGTCGTGGGCATGAAAATAGGGGTGCTCCCCATGGGGCACCCCTCTCATTTGGTCTTCTGCGGATCGTCGGAGAGTTCAGCTCAGAATCATCTGGAAGGAGCCGCTGAAGATTGCCACCCCCACCACGACGGCCACCCACTGCATGGGGATCCAAAACAGGGAATGAATGTTCTGGGCGCGTTCCAATAGGCCTTCGCGCTCCTCCTTGACCAACTCCGCAGCCTGCGCGTAGCCCTCAGCGGGCGACGACGGCGCAGGCATGCCAGGGCGCATCTGGAACTTGCCAGCGTCGACAGCGGCGATGAGTTCCGCCAGGCGCTGCTTCTCCCACTGCTCCACCTTCTGCTGGGGACGCTTCTTGTTGAACCAGATGCCTGCGTAATAGCCAGCTACGCCACCGAGGATGCTGCCAACGGCCACCCCGATGCCCTGCACCTGCGTGCTGGAGGTGACCACGGTCATAAGACCGAACACGGCGCCGACCACCAGCAGCGGAATGAACAAACCTAAAGCCCCCCAGCCACGGAAAACAATCATGGCGTACACCCTAGTAGTTACCTCTGACACTTTTGTCGAGTCCCAGAAAACCTCCCTATACGGTCGAGATCCCGGAGATGACGCGGATGCAGTGGTCGCCGATCCCCAGATCTTCGTCGCGGTGGACATAGACTCGTCCGGCGGGCCCGACGTTGGCCCTGAGCGGCCACACATGTGTCGGGTAGGTCACCGTCAACTATCAGCCACGCGGCCCAAGCAGGCGTTGAGGCTTCCGGTAACGGGGTCCTCTGGGAGGCCCAGTGGCGATACGAATCCACGCACTTTGGTCAGTGGCTGGTTGACTGTGGCGTTTTGGTGGAAGCCGACGGCACCCATCTTCACGCCCAGTCGAGCGAGGCGTGGTCGGGTTTCAGGGCCAGGACCACGTCGACGCCGGGCAGGAGCACCCCCAAACCAGACCGGACCATTGCCCACAGTGCGGGCTTTGAGCACGTGGGAGGAATCCAGCAGACCGAGCGACTGGGCCATGTCGTTCACGGGCCGGGGAGGTTCGCTGGCCTGGATGGCCGGGGCGGCCACCATGACCACCTTCTGCTGGGCCAGCTCTTCGACCTAGACGTGTTCCGATACCTCATCGACGTTCAACCCCAGGCCTCGTTCCCATTCGCTGAACTTATCGACCTGACCGAACGCCGTGTGCGTGCTTGCCTAGAGGCGCCCGTCGACGCCCCGAGTTCCGCTGACGCCGAGCCGAACATTGATACTCACCAGCCGATACGGTGAACGCATTCACAGCAGCATCGCCTACCCAAACCACTTGCAGGATCGAGTCCGAGGAGTAGCACCTTCGAACCAGTAAACTGATGTGCTCTCAGGATGAGCATCAGACTTTAATTGGAGGCGTCATGGATTTAGCTGAAATAATTCGACACTATAGAAACAGGCTATCCATGCTGCCTGATGCACCGTTATATGGAGATATTCCCGAGGGAGTCGACGAAATAGATGGCCGCCTAGAGTCCTTCTTGACGCCAGAACATAAACAGTTTCTATTACTCTGCAACGGCGGCTCGTTTGGGGATATAGATCTGTGGAACACCGAGGAGATATTGAATGAGCAGTACCGGGTGCCAGAAAGTTCGCAAGATTCTATTTATGAAATAGGGCAAGTTCTATATGAGCCAATCTTCCTCAATAGAATCAATAATCACGTAACCTTCAGCGTTGACAAGCAACGAGATATTCCATTCTCTATCTTTGTCAAAGAATACATGCTTGGAGAAAGATATAAATATATATTTCATAATGCCGATATGGGCGACTTGTGGTACTCCTTCTTGCAAGACAATCCTTTCAAACCTGAATGAGCTTGAATTAGCCTCAACGCATAGATGTTCCCGACGGCGCGTGTCAGTTGCCCCGATCGTCAACACCTAAGACCAGGGCGCCGAACGCCGAGACTCAGTCGAGCGACCTAATCTGCTTCCAGACCCAAGTCGAAACTGCCACTCGCCAATCTATTGATCGCCGGTCGGCTGTGACGCCGCAACACAGGTAGCCGCGGGCGGCCTGACCAGGGGCGGCGGCGATCTTCTGCTTGACTTGGCCCATGACCGCAGACTTCATGTTTTTCGTTCCCAGCGGCGAGCTGGACTCCCGATTCTTCTCTGAGAACCCCACGCTGGTCAGCCGCGTCCACGCCCAAACCGTGGCTACTGCGGAGCTTGAGGACCTAGCCAACCACATCAACAACGAGGCTGAACGGCTGGAGGACCACCCCGCAGGGCTGGAGGGCGCCCGCGTCGACGGCGATCGCATCCTGCGGGTGAGCGCGGCTGAGCATCACCCCACGCTGGACTACCTGATCCCCCTGGCCCTAGAACGCAATCTGGGGCTTGTGGACCGCTCAAATAACAAGGTCGTGCTCTACGGCGACGAGGACCCGCGCTACGTGCTGACCCTCCCCGACGGGGACATCCCCGCGCTATCGCGCGCCGCACTCGTCCACAACTTCGACTACGTGCTGGCCAGCAATGACCCATTCTTCGTCATCGAAGACACCACCGCCGAGCAGCACTTCATCCAAGCGGCGTGCAACGACCAAGACCAGCTACGGTGGCACGTCGAGTATCGGGAGGGCGACGACGAGCACCATTTCTCCACGACGGTGGCAGGCGCCGCCGCCATCACCGAGGTGGTATGCCAGTGGCTCGACGACTCACCACACTTCGCCGATCACGCGTGGACACCGGTTACGTTCTAGCAGTGACGGCAGGTGATCCGGGCGAAGGATGGATGCGTAGCGCCTCGACAGCACCAGTGCGGTCGTCTGCACCCACGGGCGTCGGGATGCTGGCGAGCGCGTCATCCGTAAGAAGGTCGAGGAGGTGCGGGCAGGCGGGTTGCCGGCTTCGTTGTAGGTGTAACCCTGCCACGCCCTTCGATATCGCTTCGGCGGATAGAGCGGTAGCCGTCGTCGTAGTCGAAATGCAGCACCAAGCTGTCGGGGCAGGGCCGAAAACAGATTGTTAAAGAACATGGGCAGGCCGTCTGGAAAAGGGGTTTTGATTTTTAGACGGCCTCAATGAGTTTGTTGAGCCTCGACCCAACCTACGCTTACTCAAAGAATAAGCATTGTACGCGGGTTGCGCTTACTGCACGTTGTTTCAATCGCCAGCCTCAGAAATATAATCGAGTATTAGCCGATCTAGCTCATTCAAATCTTGACCGTAGTCATGGAAATGCTCGATTTCATTACTTTCATGGTTATACATGAACAACTGGTTGCTATCATCTTTAATCAGAATGTAATTGCCCGAGCCGTCAATAGATATAGCTAGGAAATCTTTATATTCAGGCAATTCGCAGTAACTTGATATTTTCTCGCGAAACCACTTCGTCAACTCTACAACATTAGTATTTCCTAGCAACTTTTCTGGGTGTAATGAATGGATTTCTATTCCGAGATAGCAGCTACCAAAGTGGCTAATAATGTCTTTATATAGTTGATTAACTCTTATACTGAGGGCTTCTTCAATCTGAAGTATATCTTCTCCCGAATTAGGGGCTCCATGAATGCTTCCGGAATCCGAGCCTTTATCAAAGAATAGTCTTATTTTATCAACCAGCTCCACGATTAAACCCTCTCCTTAAGGCCATCTACCATCAGGGGCTTGGTGGTCTTTGCCGGGAAGCCCTCGATGAGATCCAAGCGCATCTGGTGTTCAAAGACGGACAGGGTTCTGGTCCGGTCAGTCTTCTCCACCCCTCGTCGAGGATACGCGTCAGGAGATCGAGGTAAGCCTGGATAGAAGGTCACCAAAATTGGTCACGTCGAGATTCGGCCCACGGCCCAGCCGGCGCGAAGGCAGAGACTCCTACTAGAAGCCGTCTTGGCGACGTCGGGTGAGCAGTAGGCGGCTTGGGCCAGGGCAGCATTGGCGTGCGGCAGTGCTGTGTTTCGGGCACGCAGGGCTCGATGACTACTGGCCCAAGGTGTGACACTTTTCGTCGGTGTTACACTCGGCGTATGCCAACCACCAAGCGTCGCCACGCCGTGACAGAGACGCCCGAAGTCTCTGAAGCACTGCGCGCTGCTGCATTGCGCTGGCCGGCCGACCGAGACAGGCCTGCTCGGCTGCTGCGTCGCTTGATCGAGGAAGGGCACAAGAGCATCGATCCGAGTGCCGCTGAGCGGCAGAACGACCGGTTGGCCGCAGTGAGACGGATCAGTGGCTCCTACACCGGCCTCTACGAGCCTGGCTATCTTGACGAGCTGCGCTCAGAGTGGCCCGAGTGATCGCCCTCGATTCGGGGATGCTCATCGCGCTGTTCGATGCCCACGACGCCCACCACAATGCGGCCGAGGCGCTGTTCACGACCCATCTCTCGGAGCCGATGACCATCGGC
>JBHAEB010000211.1:0-8019 GCA_041855345.1 Arachnia sp.
ATACGAGATAACTGGTGTTAGTCTTATGCGGTTGCCGTAGATCGGCCACGGCCTCGTAAGAGCCCCGACAGCACCCGCGACTGGGGCGCCGTGCAGCGAACCGGAAGGAGCCCAACCATGGATGCTGCGACGAAGAAGAAGATCATTGAAGAGTACGCAAAGACCCCGGGTGACACCGGATCGCCCGATGTGCAGATCGCGCTGCTCACCAAGCGTATCGCCCACCTGACCGAGCATCTCAAGGTCCACAAGGGTGATCATCACAGCCGTCGTGGCTTGATGCTGCTGGTTGGTCAGCGTCGGCGGCTCCTCAACTACGTTGCCCGCGAAGATATCGAGCACTACCGCGACCTCATTGCCCGTCTCGGTCTGCGCCGCTGAAATCAGCGGGCCTCAAGGCAGCTCCGCAACAGCGGGGCTGCCTTTTGCCGGTTCTGCACCAGTAGAATCGGCCTTTGACAACTGAATTTCACCTATGTATCGCTGCCTGCCAGGGGGTTTCACCTGGTCCTCGGTAGTGGCTTTCGGGCTGTTCTTCCCGCGGGCCTCGATCGAAGACCGGTGGCACTGGCGGCCCACCGCGCCCTGGGGGCAGCCCTCCACCGAAAGGAGCCAGCTTTGTCCATGGAAGGACCTGGTCTCGAATTCTCTGAAGCCGTCATCGATAACGGCCCCTTTGGCCGTCGCACAATCCGTTTCGAATCTGGCATTCTCGCCCAGCAGGCCGACGGCTCCGCCGCGGTTTATCTTGATGGTGACACCATGCTGTTGGCTGCCACTACCGCAGCCAAGGCGCCTCGGGATGCTATCGATTTCTTCCCGCTGACCGTCGACATTGAAGAGCGCATGTATGCCGCTGGCCGGATTCCGGGCTCTTTCTTCCGTCGTGAAGGTCGTCCCGGCGAGGCCGCCATCCTGGCAGCCCGGCTGATCGACCGTCCGCTGCGTCCCGCCTTCATCAAGGGGCTGCGCAACGAGGTGCAGGTGATCGTCGATGTGCTCTCCCTCAACCCCACCCACTACTACGATGTCGTCGCGATCAACGCGGCATCGATGGCCACCACCTTGGCAGGTCTGCCCTTCTCTGGGCCGATCGGCGGGGTCCGGGTGGCGCTGATCGATGACACCTGGGTGTGTTTCCCGACCGTCTCGCAGGTGGCCAGGTCCACCTTCCAGATGGTGGTGGCTGGTCGAGTGCTGGCTGATGGCGATGTCGCGATCATGATGGTCGAGGCAGGCGGTACCGAGGCCACCTGGGAGAACGTCCGTGCGGGTAAGGCCGCCCCGACTGAAGAAGTTGTGGGCCAGGGCCTGGAAGCCGCCAAGCCATTCATCAAGATCTTGTGCGATGCCCAGTCCGAGTTGAAGGCGAAGCTACCGAAGGAAACCTTCGATTTCCCGATCTTCAGCGACTATGAGGACGACGTCTATGCCGCCGTCGAGGAGTTGGCTGCCGAGCGGATCTCCCAGGCCATGCAGATCGCCGGTAAGCAGGAGCGTGACGACGCTACCCACGACATCCGTCAGGACGTCACCGACGCCCTAGCTGAGCGTTTCGAGGGTCGCAGTGGCGAGATCTCGGCTGCGTTGAAGGCGCTGACTAAGAAGATCGTGCGTCACCGTGCCCTCACCGAGGGGATCCGCATTGATGGTCGCGGCCCGCGCGATATCCGCACCCTCTCTGCTGAGGTCTCGGTGATTCCGCGGGTCCACGGCTCGGCACTCTTCCAGCGCGGCGAGACCCAGATCCTGGGTGTCAGCACCTTGAACATGCTGGATATGGAGCAGAAGATCGACACCCTGTCGCCGGAGTCGACCAAGCGCTATATGCATAACTACAACTTCCCGCCCTTCTCCACCGGTGAGACTGGTCGGGTTGGCTCTCCCAAGCGTCGCGAGATCGGTCACGGTGCATTGGCTGAGCGGGCACTGATCCCAGTCCTGCCGACCCGCGAGGAGTTCCCCTACGCCATCCGTCAGGTCTCTGAGGCCTTGGGTTCCAATGGCTCCACCTCCATGGGTTCGGTGTGTGCCTCCACCTTGTCGCTCCTCAACGCTGGTGTTCCGCTCAAGGCCCCAGTCGCTGGTATCGCGATGGGCCTGATGAGTGAAGAACTCGACGGCGAAACCCGCTATGTCGCGTTGACTGACATCCTGGGTGCTGAGGACGCGCTGGGCGATATGGACTTCAAGGTCGCCGGTACCCGCGACTTCGTCACCGCCTTGCAGCTGGACACCAAATTGAACGGGATCCCCGCCATCGAGCTGCAAAAGGCCTTGCTGCAGGCCCGGGAAGCCCGCCACACCCTGCTTGAGGTGATGGGCGAGGCCATCGACGTGCCCGATGAGATGAGCCCCTTCGCGCCGCGCATCGTGACTCTGCGGATCCCCGTCGACAAGATCGGTGAGGTTATCGGCCCCAAGGGCAAGGTCATCAATCAGATCCAAGACGACACCGGCGCCAATATCACCATTGAGGATGACGGCACCATCTATGTGGGTGCTGACACCGGTGAGGCCGCCGAGGCTGCCGTTTCAGCCATCAACGCCATCGCCAACCCCCATCTGCCGGAGAAGGGGGAGCGTTACCTGGGAACTGTGGTGAAGTTGACCACCTTCGGTGCCTTCGTCTCCCTGCTGCCCGGCAAGGACGGCCTGCTGCACATCAGCAAGCTGCGCACCTTGGCTGGTGGCAAGCGAGTTGAAAACGTCGAGGACGTGGTCTCGGTGGGGCAGAAGCTGCAGGTGGAGATCTCCGAGATCGACGATCGCGGCAAGCTCAGCCTGATTCCGGTGGTCGAGGAGACCGAGACCGCCGAACAGGAGTGACGCACTGAACGGGGCGGGTGAGCGATGGCTTACCCGCCCCGTTTTCATACCCAGCAGGTGATGCTAGAGTTATTTCGAGGCTCGAAGTATTTGGGGTGACCATGAATGTGGAGGATTTGTTCCACGACTACGTGGAAAGGTTCCGCGTGGTTTTGGCTCCAGGGACCTGGCAGAGCCTCGTCATGGACCTGGCCAAGAACGACATCTTGGCACTGCTGTACCTGCACCGAACTCGAGACTCTCGCATGAGTGAGATCGCGTCGTTTCTGGAAGTGCCCATGAACACCGCGACGGGGGTGGTTGCGCGTCTTCAGCGGCGCGGTCTTGTGGAACGCGCCGGGAGCGCTGCGGACAAACGCATCGTCGTCGTGGCCCTGACCAGTGAGGGCAGGCGTCAGGTGAACCGGGTCGTCAAAGAGATGGTTTCGCTCATAGGGCGGCTCTTCGATGAACTGACAGAGGAAGAGATCGACGTCGTGCTCAAGGTGGTCGACCGGGTCCCGCAGCTGTTGCTAGAGCGTTCCGAAGCGGCTCCCAGGCAGCGGCGCCGGATTCCAATCGATTGATTCTTCCAGGCGGCATTTCGCAGGTCTAATAGTTCGATACTCGAAGTTTATGAAAGGGGAGGTT
This sequence comes from Arachnia sp., assembly GCA_041855345.1. Lineage (GTDB taxonomy): Bacteria > Actinomycetota > Actinomycetes > Propionibacteriales > Propionibacteriaceae > Arachnia. The sequence continues at coordinate 3,460 of JBHAEB010000211.1, forward strand.
ATGGACAGAATGATCCTGTTGACCGGCAAAGGTGGCGTTGGTAAAACCTCGCTGGCTGCCGCCCATGCCCTTGCCTCGGCACGGGAAGGGCACCGCACCCTGCTGGCGAGCATGGATGCCGCGCACAATCTGTCGGATCTATTCGGTTGTCCACCGGCCCCGAATCCCACCGAGGTAGCTCATCAGCTAGAGATCACTGAGATCGATGCAGGTCGGGTGGCGGAGGAAGAATTCGCCGATATGAGTGCCGCCATAACGGGCATTGTGTTGGATACCCAGGATGATCAAGTGGTCGATCTGCCCGGTTTCGATCCGCTGTTCTTCCTGCTGCGGGTGCAGCAACTCGCCGAGTCACAGCGCTATGACCGCATCATCCTTGACCTCGCCCCCACCGGCGAGACGCTCTCCCTGCTCCAGCTGCCCGAGTTATTGACCTGGTGGATGGAGCGCGTGTTTCCCTTGGAAAAGTTGGCGGTGCGGGCGCTGCGTCCGGTAGCTAAACGCTTGTGGCGCATCGAACTGCCCAACGTTAAAGCCATGAACGAGGTTGAGCAGCTGTATCAGCATCTGGCCGCGATGCAGACGGTCCTCAAGGATCCCGCCGTCACCTCAGTTCGGCTGGTCACGCTACCGGAGCGAATGGTCATAGAAGAAACCCGCAGAAGCTACCTGTATCTCAATCTGTTTGGTTACAGCGTCGATCATGTCTTCGTCAATGGTGTGCTCCCGGCCGAGAACCTCGATCCCTTCTTCCACGACTGGATTGAGCATCAACGCGCGCATCTGAAGGAACTGGATGCTGCCTTTCCGCACCTTCCCATGACTCGAGTGCATCGATTCCCGAGTGATCTCTCGGGCCTTGCCGATGTGGCGAGGTTGGCCGACGTGGCCCTCGATGAGCGGGCCTTTGAAGTGCGCGAAGATCTGGCCCACGAGCGCTACCTCACAGCGGAGGGCGGCTACGACCTAGAGCTGCGACTTCCTGGCATTGGATCAGACGACGTCCAATTGAGTCTCACTGCGGCTGACCTCGCCATTCGGGTCGACAACTTTCAGCGCAATATCCCGCTACCTGCCACCCTCCACAACCACGACGTGACCGCAGCCAAACTCCGCGACGGAGTGCTGCGCGTCTCCTTCCGGAAAAGGATCGAATCATGAACCGTGACGTCATCCGTCATCTGCTGGCCGCCCGACATAACCTACGAGACGCCGTCATCAGCCTGGCGCCGCCTCGAGCCCGAAAGCATTTGGTGATTATCGACCAGGAGTGGCGGGCGTTGATCACAGAATGCCTGGCTGAACAATCCGCCCCCACCGAAGCCACGGCCAAACCTCAGGGTCCGCGCCGGATCGATATCGAGGAGTGAATGAAAGTATGAGAGTGATCTTGTACACCGGAAAAGGCGGGGTGGGTAAAACCACCGTTGCCGTGGCCACGGCGCTCAGGCTAGCGGACATGGGTCGTCGAGTCCTGGTGATGAGTACCGATCCAGCCCACTCCCTGGGTGATGCGGTAGGCGTGTCCCTGGGAAATGACCCGGTTGCCGTCGCGCCCAACTGTGATGCCCTCGAAATCGATGCGTTGATCGAGAACGACCGCGCCTGGGAGAACCTACGGGCCTACCTGGGGAGTCTGCTGGTTCGTGGCGATACCGACCTAGCCACCGATGAGATGCTGCTGTTGCCGGGCCTCGGTGAGCTGTTCAGCTTGCTGCGCATCCTGGATTTCGCGGACTCAGGACAATACGACGTGCTTGTCGTGGATTGTGCGCCCACGGGAGAGACCCTGTCATTGTTGAAATATCCCGAGCGTCTCGATCGGTTATTCCGCATTGCTCTGCCCACCAAACGGGCGTTGCTGAAGGTTTTAGGAAAGCCATTGGAGAAACTCACCCGGATCCCGATGCCCGAGGACAGGTTATTCGACGATGTCATGAACCTGCTGGACCGCCTCACTCAGCTCGGTCGATTGTTACGCGACGGAGAGGTAACCACGCTGCGGCTGGTGACCACACCCGAACGAATCGTCGTCGCCGAGACCCGACGCGCTCACACCTGGCTGATGATGTACGGTTTCGTGGTCGACGCCGTGATCCTCAACCGGGTCTATCCCGAGGCTGCACTCGGCGGCTATTTCGCGCCCTGGGCTGAGTCTCAAGCTACCGGCGTGCGTCTGATCGAGGAAAGCTTCCGCCATCTGCCCGTGCATCGGGTGCCGTTGTGGCCGGGGGAAATCGTGGGACTCGACGCCTTATTGGCCTTGAGTAACCAGATCTATGGCGACTACGACCCAGTGGCAGTCAACTACCGGGGTGAATTCACCCGTGTGACCCGTGACGATGATCGACTGCTTCTGCATCTGAAGCTGCCACTGGCTGACAAGGCGGCGCTCGACTTACAACAGGAAGACGCCGACCTACTGCTGGCCTACCGTAACGAGCACCGGCGGATCGCGCTGCCTGACTCGTTGGTGGGGCTAGACGTCGTGGGGGCGACGTTCCGTGATGAGGAACTGGTGGTGGCCTTTGCCTCACCCGACAGGTGACCATTCAGTCCTGGATATGGTCTGTCCCAGAAACAAGCACCCCAGCTCCACTATCGGAATGGTGGGGCTGGAGCGCCTTGAATACCGCTGGTACTGGGCCGAGGTCCGGGGTGGCAACAGCGTGCCCAGTCTTCGCGGTGTGTCCGATGCGGATTCGATGAGCCCAGATGTCCCAGCGATGGCCAGGTTTCACGAGCCTAGGTTGGGGGAGGGGCTATCGGCGATAGTGAGGCGACGGGCATGCCGGAGGGCTGCCCGGTAGTTTGTACCCATGAATGTTTCTGCTGAGGCTGTGACCCCTGCTATTCGTGTCGGCGTGTTTGGGGCCGGCGGCAAAATGGGCATGGAGGTGGTTCGTGCCGTTGAAGCCGCGCCCGGTCTTGAGCTTGTGGGCGGGGTGGATTTGGGGCAGCCGCGGGATCTGGTGGCTAAGGCTCAGGTGGTGGTGGACTTCACCCACCCTGATGCGGTGATGGACAATATTTCCTGGTGTCTGGAACGCGGAATCCACATGGTTATCGGCACCACCGGGTTCACCCCGGAACGGCTTGATCAGGTACGCGCCATGTCTCAGGCGCATTCTGGCGTTGGGGTGCTCATCGCCTCAAACTTCTCCATCGGGGCGGTGCTGATGATGCAATTCGCGGCCAAGGCCGCGCCGTTCTATCCCAGCGTCGAGATCGTCGAATTGCACCATCCCAATAAGGCGGATGCTCCGTCGGGTACTTCCGCAACCACGGCAGCCAAGATCGCCGAGGCCCGGGTGGCCGCCAATATGGGGCCGGTTCCTGACGCGACGGTGCATGACGCCGGTGCCCGCGGTGCGGTAGTCGACGGCATTCACATCCACGGAGTCCGATTGCAGGGGCTGGTGGCCCATCAGGAGGTGCTGTTGGGTGCCCATGGCGAAACCCTGACTATCCGCCACGACTCCTTCGACCGGGCAAGCTTCATGCCCGGGGTAGTGGCAGGTATCCGCTGGATCGGTTCGCACCCGGGCCTGACCCTAGGAATAGAAGGCGTTATCGGACTGGCGTGATCCCCTCAACCCGTCAATCAAATCTGGCGCTGACCCCCGGATGCGTCCGTAGCCCCATCGGGTCTGCTGAAGGTTTGGTTCTGGCTTGCAGCGGTGGGGTTGTAGATAGGTTCGGCCTCAGCGATCTGGTCCAGGCGACGCTTCTGGTAGGTGCCTAAAGCTTTCGGGCCACGCTCTGTCACCTTGGGAATCCTGAAGGAATGATGTCAGGGCGTCGACGGTGAAGGTTCGGGAGTTGTCGCTAAGCGTTGCCGTAGTCGGGCGGTAGCGAGTCGGGCAGTCGGAGCCTGGCCCAGCCGTCGGTCAGCCCTACCAGCAGGGTGCCGTCTGGTGGTGCGCTCAGCGCCTCCGCAGGAGCGCCTAGTGAGAGTATTTCGATTGGCCCAGCCGGTACCGGAGGTGATGGGTCCCAGATCCGCAGGGTGTGGTCGTGGCTGGCGGTGGCCAGCAGGGTGTGGCCGTTTTGGGTGAAGGTGGTGACTGCCCGGATCCAGTCGGTGTGTCCGGTGAGTGGTTCACCAATACTGTGCCCGGTGGTGGGGTCCCAGATTCGTACGGTGTGGTCGTGGCTGGCAGTTGCGAGGAGGGTGTGGCGGTCTTGGGTGGTGAAGGCGGTGACTACATTGATCCAGTCGGTGTGGCCGGTGAGTGGTTGGCCGACGCTTTGGCCAGTGGCCGGATCCCAGATCCGCACAGTGTGGTCATTGCTGGCAGTGGCCAGCAATGGGCGGTCGTTTTGGGTGAAGGCGGTGACTGCGTTGACCTCGCCGGTGTGGCCGGTTAGGGGGTTGCCAACAGGGTGGCCGGTGGTCGGGTCCCAGATCCGCACAGTGTGATCGTCGCTGGCAGTGGCCAGCAGGGTGCGGCCGTTTTGGGTGAAGGCGGTGACTGCGTTGGCATAGTTGGCGTGGCCGGTGAGTGGCTGGCTGATGGGTTGGCCGGTGGTTGGGTCCCAGATTCGCACGGTTTCGTC
>JBHAEB010000212.1:0-21813 GCA_041855345.1 Arachnia sp.
AGTCGGGGGTGGGGATGACTAGATCGGCTTCGACGGGATGTTCGCGGGCCAGGATCCGTCCGATTTCGACGCGAGTGGCGTGGACGCTGCGGCCCCCAATAGTGGTGTCGGGGCGCGCCAGGTAAACATATTCGAATAGGCAGCCCTTGGGTTGGGCCTGGGCGAAGCGTCGGCTGCGGATACCTCCCTCGTCGATGGCGATGAACTCGCCGGGCTCGACTTCCCGGACCAAACTCGCCCCGACGATGTCGAGGGCCGCAGTTTCGGAGGCCACCACCCAGCCAGAGGACAGCCGCCCCAGCACGAGGGGCCGTACTCCTTGAGGATCGCGGGCTGCGAAGAGGGTGTGCTCATTCATGAAGGTCAGGCAGAATGCGCCGCGGAGTTTCGGCAGCACCCTCATGGCGACGTCTTCGATGGGTTCGTCGCCGAAGGAACACATCAGCGCGGTCACCAGCGAGGTGTCGTTGGTGGAGTCCATAGCCTTCTTCTCAGGCACTCGCTGGGCTGGGTCCAGTTGATGCAGCCACTCCTCCAGCTCGTCGGTGTTGGTGAGATTCCCGTTATGGGCCAGGGCGAGCCCCCCGTAGCTGGTGGCCCTGAACGTCGGTTGGGCGTTGTGCCATACCGAGGCCCCGGTGGTGGAGTAGCGGGTGTGGCCGATGCCGAGGCGGCCCTTCAATGAGGACAGCGTCGCCTCATCGAAGACCTGGGATACCAACCCCATATCTTTGAAGACGGTGATCCGCTCCCCTGTCGATACAGCAATGCCTGCGGATTCCTGTCCGCGGTGTTGCAACGCGAACAGCCCGTAATAGGTCAATTGGGCGACGTCCTCAGCGGGGGCGAATACGCCAAAGACACCGCAGGCGTCCTTGGGGCCATGATCGACAGGGTCTAGGTCAAGCGACAATCGGCCATCAGGTCGGAGCACCCGCTCAGCTTAGCGGCAACCTGCTTCCCCGCGACTCATCCCGTCCAAACCGGCCCTCAACCCTCATAAGTCACACACCAGCAGGTTAGAGGAAGGTAAGGGATCCGGGTGTGGGCTAGCTGTCTCGGGTGGGGCGAGATAGTTGGTCGAGGAGGAGTGTCTCGGCTAGGGCGGCCTTGGCGAGATCGCTTAGGTCGACGGACTCGTCGATGCCATGCATCCGGGAATTCGGGTCCACGACGGCGGTCACCAGGACCGTAGCCTCAGGGTTACGTTGGGCGAACTCAGCAACGATGGGGATCGAGCCGCCACAACCGATCTCGACAGGGGGGATCCCAAAGGCCTCTGTGAAGGCGGCTTTGGCTATCTGGGCGCGTTCACCATCAAGGGCGATCGAGCTGGGCGCACCGGACTGGCCATTACTGACTTCGACGCGGGCACCCCACGGGGCGTTGGCGAGCAGGTGGGTCTCCAAGGCCCGTGCCGCAGCCGCTGGATCCTGACCGGGGGCCAGCCGCAAACTCACCTTGGCTCGAGCTGAAGGAATGAGGGTATTGGAGGCCTCGGCGACGGGGGTGGCGTCGATAGCCAAGACTGAGACCGCAGGCTGACACCACATCCGGGAAACCACAGAACCCTCGCCGATGAAGTCGACCCCTGGTAGCAGTCCGGTCTCCTCCTTCAGCCGATCGAGGGGGTAGTCAAGCTGGGGTGCTGGTGCCTCGACGAGGCCAGGAATTGCGACCTTGCCAGTCTCGTCGTGAAGAGTAGCCAGCAGCCGGCACAGGGCTGTCAACGCATCGGGCACTACGCCACCGAACTGGCCAGAATGCAGGCCCTGAGCCAGTGTGGAGACCGTGACCTCACAGTCGACTAGACCACGAAGTGACGATGTGAAGGATGGATGCCCGACCTCCCAGTTCACCGAATCCGCGATGACGAAGACATCAGCGCTGAGTTCCTCACTGAAGGTGTCGAGGAGTCTCGGCATAGATGGGGAGCCAACCTCCTCTTCCCCTTCGATGAATACCTTCACCCCAACCGGAGGTTTGCCGTCAAAGACACGGAGAGCCGCCAAATGTACCGCGATACCACCCTTATCGTCGGCAGCGCCACGGGCATAGAGCCGACCATCGCGTTCCTCAGGATCGAAGGCGGGGGTGGTCCAGGCGGCGGGATCGCCAGTGGGCTGCACATCGTAGTGCGCATAGAGCAGCACCGTTGGGGTGCCCTCTGGCCCTGGGAAATGCGCCCACACGGCGGGCTTACCGCCGCCGTCAAGGAGCTTGACCTCGGCAACACCGATCCGGCCCAGCAGTTCCATCACCTGATTGGCGCAGGCGATCACGTCGGCGTCGTGCTCAGGCATGGCGGAGATCGATGGCACGGCAATGAGCTGATGCAAATCGGCGATGACGGAGGGCAGCACCCTCTCAACGTTCCAGGCGAGGTTGGTCATGGGACCACTCTATTGGGCCGATGGCCCCACAAACCGTCACCCCTTAGCTGCTCCAGCCGTCATCCCGAAACCGCCCTAGCCGTTACCCCTTGACTGCGCCAGCGGTCAGCCCCGCCACGATATATCGCTGCAAGTACATGAACAGCGCGATAATGGGAATGGCCGAGAGGATCGCACCAGCTGCAAATAGACTCCATGGCGCGTTGCGCTCATCAGAGGCCCACATATACATGCCCACAGCCAATGTGAAATCTTCCTGACGTTGCAACACAACTTTGGCCAGGATGAACTCACCATAGCTGGACACAAACGACAGCAATCCCACGACCACGAGGATTGGCGTCGCCAGCCTCATGATGATCCCCCAGAAGATCTGGGAATGGGATGCCCCGTCGATAATTGCAGCCTCATCCAATTCCTTTGGAATAGTGTTGAAGAACCCATAGATGAGGAACGTATTACCACCCATTGCGCCACCGAGATAGACGGCAATCAATCCCAGCTTGGAATCCAAGCCAAGGACTGGATAGACATCCTTCAGCATCAGCAACAGCAGGAAGACCGCCACAAACGACAGCATCTGCGGGAACATCTGCAACAGCATGAGCGTGCTAATTCCGGTGTGTCGACCTTTAAATCGGTAACGACTGAAGGCGTAGGCGGCACTGGCGGCCATCAACACGGTGGTGACTGCGGTAATAGAGCTGATAATCAGCGAATTCAGCAGCCAGTTCACAAAAGGCCCGCTAAACAGCGTGTGATAGTTGGTCAGATCGAAAGAACGAAACAGCGCGTTGGATCCAGTTAGGGTGCCACCGGGGTTGAGCGACGCCGAGGCAGCGAATAGCAGTGGAAAGATCGCGATCACCATAATGATGACGGCCAGGATGTGCTTCCATCCGACTTCACGCCACCAACGCACTCCGGTGAGCTTCACCTCAGTCTTCACACCAGCTCCTCTAACTTCCGGGTCTGCCTCAGGCCCAGCCAAGAAATGACACCGACGACGATAAATACGAGAATCGTGAGCGCTGAGGCCAGACCATACTGCTTCTCTCCAGACTCGAAGGCGATGGCAAAGATCATCGAGATCATGATGTCTGTGTGACCCACTAGAACGGAGGCCTCGGGACGCGAGGGTCCACCGCCAGTCAGCATATAAATCAGAGAGAAGTTGTTAAAGTTAAATGCAAATGAAGCGATGGCTAATGGCCCGACAGTAACCATAAGCATCGGGAAGGTGATATGCCTGAAGCGCTGCCAGCCTGAGGCACCATCGACCACTCCCGCCTCATTCAATTCGGCTGGTATAGCCTGCAATGCCCCGGTGCAAACCAGGAAGGTATATGGGAACCCCAACCACAGGTTGACTAGCAGAACCGATATCTTCGCTAACGTCGGATCCGTGAGCCAGCCGATGGTGGAACCGTTGAGTAGCACCTCGTTAATGAAGCCGAAATCCCGATTGAGCAGACCTTTCCAGGTCAGGGCGGCAAGGAATGCAGGAAACGCGTATGGCAGCAGGAAGATAGCTCGATAGAATTTGCGCCCCTTCACCCGAGCGTCGTTGTAGATCACGGCTAATGCCATGCCGAGGGCGAAGGTAGATACCACGGAGACGAGGGCAAAAATGAACGTCCATCCCGCGATACTGAGAAATGGGCCAGCGAGGCCGGGCATCGTGAATATCGAGGTGAAGTTGCTGAAACCAACATAGACCCGCCAGCCAGGCATCAGCTTCGTGCCATCCTCAGCGACGAAGAATCCTTGGGATTCATCAGCTTGGTAGACCTTGCCCTCGGCATCGGTGAAGGTATCAGTCGCCTCGTCGTAGGTTAACGACGATTTCGCGACGAATGCGAACACCGCGGTATCGGTACGTAACCAGCCATCCTCAGGGTTATCGCTAAGGCTGACTCGCAAGGCCACGACCTCGGCTTGTTTGGATGCCACATCAGTGGGACTCAACAGTCGCCAGCCGGGCACCTCGGTGATGCGTTCTCCTGATACGGCAGCGTCGCCGACCTCGACAAGGGGCTCATCTTCGGTACCGACGAGGACCACCCCGTCGCGGAGCACTGCTAGGCCAAGTTCGCCGTCACGCTCAACAACCGCGACCGGGTAGGTCGCGGTACCCTCGATGCGGCGATCCGAGGTTTTCATGATCTGCGTGATCGCTGGGGCCTTGGCGTCGTTGTGTCCTTGACCGTAGTTGGTGAAGGCGATGCCCACTGTGGAGGCGACGACATAGATCTGATAGACGGCCAAGAACACCAAGCCTGGCAGCAGATATTTCGCTGGCATGGCACGCTTGCTGAAATACACCCAGTTAGCAACGATCAAGGTCACTGCCAAGAAACCAAGGATTCCCCAATGCTGCTGAGCAGCAGAGGCCAAGATCCCATAGCCACCGAAGGCATTGATCAAGGCCATCAAGATCAGTTTGATGAAGAAACCAGGCCGAGAATAGTCGCGCGCGTGAGAGAGCCGAGTGGAAGATGTGTTGTTCATATCAGTCTCAGGCATCGAGGCCGCGCGAGGGATAGTCCCCCGCGCGGCAACTCGGTCATCCGGCGGCGATAGCCGACTCCAGTTCGGCGATCATGTTCTGCCAAGTGGGAACCGGGTCAGCACCATTGGTGATGTTGAGCTCAGCGTTGCCCCAGTATTCCCATACCTTGCCCATGGCCGGGATGGTGGGCATGGGCTGGCCGTTGGCTGCAGCCTCGCCAAAACCCTTGAGGATCGGGTCATCAACCACGGCCGCTGCTGTGGTCAGGGCCGGCATCCGGCCACCGAGTTGGTAGAGCGTCGTTTGGGCTTCTTCGGAAGCCAGGTATTGCAGGAACTGATTTGCCAACACGGCATTGGGCGACTTGGAATTCAGGTACACGCCTTGCACCCCGACGAAGGGAGCCGATGGTTCGCTGCCTGCTGGCGGAACGGCCACCACAGAGATATCCATCCCCGCCTGGATGAACTCCGAAGCCCACCACGGGCCAGTCATGATGTAGGCAGATTTGCCATCAAGGAATGCTTGCTTGGCTTGGTCTCCAGTGACGGAGGAGTTGAGGACTCCCTCTCCGGTCAGTTTTTGAATATAGCTGGCAAACTCCTCGCCGGCTTGGCCCTTCATGCCAAGTTCTGGGATGTAGTCTCCGTTGTCGTCGGTGACAAATACCGGGGCGCCGAAGGATGTCTGAACCGGATACAGGTGGTAGGGATCGCCCTTCTCCCCGCTTTGGATCAGAACCGGGAACTCGGGGGTGAGTTCTTTGCCCTGAGCAACCAGTTCGTCGAATGTGGCTGGGGTCTCGGTTGCGAGGGCGTTGTTGCGCACCAGAGCAATATTCTCCTCAGCGTAGGGGACTCCGAAGAGCACACCATCAACGGTAAAGGCCCGGCGGGAAGCCTCTGAAAACCCCTTTTCCGCGTCCCCTAGCTGGACGGGGGAAACCAATCCATTGGCATGCAAGCTGCCGATCCAGTCATGAGCCCCAACAATCAGGTCAGGGCCGGCACCTGAGGGGGCCTGAGTCTCATAATCTGTCTTGATGTCTTCAGTGGGTTTCTGAACAATCTCTAGGGAGACTCCGCTGCTCGCCTCAAAGGCAGCTCCGACTGCCTCAAACGCCGAGATTCTGGTCTCGTCAACCCAGATCGTGAGCGTGCCCGCAGCCTCGCTCTGGCCATCTGATGGTTGCGCATTGGGAGCTGTTGATGCCGACCCACACGCCGTCATAGCCAGTGCAATTCCTGCCGCAGCTAATGTGACGAGCTTTTTTCTCATGCCGATCAGTTCTCCTGTTTCCTGGCTGGGCCCAACGCCAGCCTCGTGATTGACACCGCTCAGGTTAGTACCGCCGATAGCTCGCTGTGACGGGGGATCGACATTAGTTTCATCAGCTGAGAAGTATCCCTTCCTGGCTAGGGATTTCTCCCGCGTTACTAGAACAGAATGAGGTGCGATTGAACTGTCTGGCGGCGATTTCACCTATCCCGAGGCTTAGTGGGCGATGGGAAGAATCTCGCGGCGACTACTCGAAGTCAGAAGCCGATCCCACGGCTTAGTGGCCGTTGCAGGGACAGCAGGATGCCAAGACTCTGAATCCCACCGCTGCCCACCGCATCGCCACAAGGCCAAAGCTGCTATGAACGGCAGCGGCTACATGGTGATGGGCCAGCACTGCCTCACTTCAGCGGTTCGACGTGCCACGGTCGTGTCATCGATATCCGACAGTCCGCACTACCCCCCTTCACCTGGTTTGGCGTTGCCAGATATAGTTTCGGCGCTTAAGAAAATCTGTTTTCAGGCGCTGAATCGATGGGACCAGCTGTGACGACAACTCCATGGTGGCGTGACGCCGTCATCTACCAGATCTATCCCCGCTCCTTCGCTGACAGCGACGGCGATGGCTACGGCGACCTGCCAGGTGTGATTGAGAAACTGCCCTACCTGGTCCAGTTGGGTGTCGACGCAGTGTGGTTGAGCCCCTTCTATCTCTCCCCCATGGCTGATGCGGGATACGACGTCGCCGACTATCGGCAGGTCGATCCCCTGTTCGGAGCCACTAAGGATGCTCATCGGCTCATAGACCGCGCCCACGAACTAGGGCTGCGGATCTTCATCGACCTCGTCCCCAACCACACCTCCGACAACCACCACTGGTTCCAGGCCGCGTTGGCCGCCGAGCCGGGTTCCCCGGAACGGGAGCGCTATATCTTCCGTAACGGCCGTGGCGAGGATGGGCAACTGCCACCCAACAATTGGCGTTCCGTCTTTGGTTTGGAGGCCTGGACCCGCCTACGTCGCCCCGACGGCACCCCTGAACAGTGGTATCTCCACCTCTTCGACACCCGCCAGCCCGATCTGAACTGGCTCAATGAGGAGGTCCGAGCCGAGTTCGATGCCATTCTTCGACACTGGCTTGACCTTGGGGTCGACGGGTTCCGGGTGGATGTGGCTCACTCCCTCATCAAGGCCGAGGGGCTTCCCGATGTAGACGTCGAGTGCACTGAGCATCGAGGTCCGATGTGGGATCAGGATGGAGTTCACGACATTTACCGGCGTTGGCGACGGGTCTTGGACAGCTACGACGGCGACCGCGCGCTGGTTGCAGAGGCGTGGGTTCCGATCCCAGAACGATTAGCACACTATGTGCGGGCCGATGAGATGCATCAGGCCTTCAACTTTGACTTTCTCTCCTCACCCTGGCAACCCGAAAGCTACCGACGGGTCATCACCCAATCCATGGCCGCCAACGCAGCCGTGGGTGCCCCAACCACCTGGGTATTGAGCAATCACGACGTGCTGCGTCATGCCACCCGCTTTGGCCAACTCGATACCGCCAATCGGGAGGGCATCGCCGCCGACGATCCCCAACCACAGGCTGAGCTGGGGCTTCGCCGAGCCCAGGCAGCCACCCTCCTGATGCTGGCCTTACCGGGATCGGCCTATCTCTATCAAGGGGAGGAGCTCGGCTTACCTGAACACACCACACTGCCCAACGAGCTGCGCCAAGACCCAGTGTGGTTCCGCAGCGGCCCCGAGCTGGTAGGACGCGACGGCTGCCGGATCCCGATGCCTTGGGTACGTGAAGCGCCAGGGGCAGGTTTCTCGCCCTCTGGGAAGACCTGGTTGCCGCAGCCCGACAGCTACCCAGCCCTCGCTGTCGATCAACAGATCGATGTACCGGGCTCTACCTGGTCGATGTATCGAGATGCGCTGGCTCTTCGTCGGCAGTTTCGGTTAGGCCTAGGCCAACTGTCGTGGATCGAGATGGGCGAGGATGTTGTTGCCTTCCGCAATGGCAAAGTCCTCGTGCTAGTGAATTTCGGCTCCCCGATCCCGATGCCTGAGGGCAAGGTCCTGCTGGCCAGCACCGACCTTGAATCCGCCCTGCCAACCGATGCTGCGGTGTGGCTTCACCAGCCAGGAAACTGACCCAGGGAGCCCACGACGGGCCAGGTGGATTGCAACCGAGCCGTACCGCAGTGAGCCACCAGACCGCAGCTGTTTCGACGGCCCACCCTGATGGCAGATCGCATCCGGGTCTCCGCTGCGGCAGTTGCCGGGCATACTGAGCCACAGCCCACCCACCAGTTTTGTCAGTGGGTCCAGTTAGGGTATTGACATGAGATCGTTTTCGGCAGCATCGGTGCTTGATGAGGCAGGGTTGACCCTGGAATTGGCGCCTGCATTGACCCCAGCAGGCTTGACCCAGGCACCGGAATTTTTCTCCGGTTTCGCCGCTCAGCCAGTCGTGCTAGCCAGGGGGCTGCTGGTGCTGGCGGATGTGGCGCAGACGCGTTACTTTCAGCCCGTACCGGTCGATGCCCGAGACCCAATCTGCACCGCCAATGGAGACCGGATGCGTTTCGAGGCTTTCTCAGCTTGCAATACCGTCGGGGTGCGGTTAGATCTGCTTGCCTCAGCCTTCGATGGCGGCGATATTCGGCACGGCACCACCAACGTCGATATCAACCAGCCGCTGCGCGAGGCCCTGGGCCAGATCTCCCCGGCCGAGCTCATGCACCTGGCTGTCGGCCACGACGAGTTACGCGTATCCACCTTGGAGGGCACCCACGTCGAGCGCAAGGTGGCGCTGCCGGATCGCTGGTTGAAGGCCCTCGGCTCCTCCCAGGAGCTGAGCCGGGAACTGGAGTTGATCGGTGAGACCGGCGGGGTCCAGGCCCGGCAGTTCCTGGCGACGCTGCCTTCAGGCTCAGGTCGGAAGGGCCACTGGAGCATCTCGCGGCTAGGGGTGAAGCCCGCGTTGCGGCCCAGCAAGGACACGGTCTACGCAGAGGGCCTCAACCGGCTGCGGGCGGCCCGCCGCCTCAGCCCGCAGATCACCGGGCTTAGGGTTTACGGCCTGCCGCAGGCCCCGCTGGCAGCGTCGGTGTGGGAGTTCTCGCTGCCTCATGGTCGACTCACCTTCACCCTGACCGCGGAGCACTATCGGGGCTTCTCCGGTGAGGGGGCGCTGCTGACCAAGCTGGCCGCCAGCACCGCCGTCGACGACGCCGCCCTGATCTCCGCCTGCCTGGCCTTCGAGCCGCGCATCGATGTGGCCCACCTGAGCCGCCAGACCGCCCTGGATGAGACCCGCGTCGGCCAGGGCTTGGCAGTGCTGGCTGGCGACGGCAGGGTCGGCTTTGACCTCTTCGAACAGGCCTATTTCCATCGGGAACTGCCCAGCGATGCCGGCCGGGTGCTCAAGGACAATCCGCGCCTGGCCCATGCCAAACGCCTCGTTGCCGAGGGCGCCGTGCAGCCCTTTGAGGGCCATCTGGGAGTGTTTCGGGTCAAGGGCGACCACGGCGACTACATCGTGCGCACCGATCCCACCAGCTGCACCTGTCCATGGTGGCGAGATCACCAGGGCGGGCGGGGTGTGTGTAAGCATGTGCTGGCTGTGGAGCTCGCCAGCCATGGGTGAGGTCGTGCTCACCCCAGCCCAGGAGGAGCTGCGTGCGCTCGTCAACGACGCCGCCGCGACTCACCAGTACCTAGACGTGTTGGCGGCATTGACTGACGAGCAACGCGAAAGGCTGGCCGAGGCGCTGCGGACCGGTCATCGGCAGGTGCGGCTTCGGATCCGGGCCGACCGGTCCCATCATCTGCTGCTGGCGGCTGCGGTCCTCGAAGCTTCCCCCGCCATCGTTGCCGCCACCCTGGGCGAGTTCACAGTGTGGCGGTTGCAGCACGCGACTGTCCGCACGATCTCCCCGCTGGATTTCGTCGTGGACCACCTCAAGGCACGCGGTCAGGGCTGGGTCGAACAGTTCGTCGCCGCCGTCGTCAAACGGCGCGCTAGCGCCGAGACGGCCAGCCCCATAGTCGACCCCCTTCTGGAGGCCTTCCAGCTGCCGTTGCCATCGGCCCCGCGGTATTGGATGGGGTGGGTTCGCGACGGCGCCACCCCCGGGCCGGGGATCCGCTGGCAGCAGCGGTTCATCGCGGCGTGCGAGGCTCCCAATGCCTTCTCAGAGGTGGAGGAATCCCAGGAGGAATTCCGGGCTCGGATCGGCAACCGACTGCGCTACCTGCGTCGCGGGGAATCCACCGACGATGCCGCCCTGCTTGGCGCGCTGATTCAGGTTTTTGAACGCGGCGATCGCGCCAAGGCGCAGCGGGTGGCGCTGTGGTGGTTCGCGTTGCTGGGGCTGGAACCCTATGTCGCAGGGATGAGCCAACGGATGATCGCGGCGCTGCCGACCATGGATTCGACGGTGGCCGCCGCCATGCTGCCCCAGCTGCTGGCCGCAGAGTTGAGCGCCGATGAGCTGAGTGAGGTGGCGTTGGTGATGCTGCCCCGCAAACAAACCAAGCCCAAACGGGCAGTATTGCGGATGCTCGGCGGGATACCTCGGCCTGCAGACGAGGTGGTCGAGACCGTGAGGGCCTTGGCCGATGGAACCGACGTCGCTATGGCGAGGTTGGCCGCCGAGGTGTTGGCGGGCTGGGGAGTCAGCCAGGAGACAAAACCGGAGCTGCTCGGGTTGTGGCGGGAGCCGTCGTTGGCATCGCAGCCGCTGCCGGAACCCACGGCCTTGAACGACGCCGAGTTGGCCGAACTGATCTCTCGGGTGGGGGCAGACAGTGAAGGTCAGCCGGAACTATTCGACGAGACACTGGCGGCACTGACGGTCACTGCCTATCGCCGGGGCGGCTCGGTGGTACGGCAGGCGATGCGTGACCATCTGGATCACCGCTTGACTGGTCTCCCATTGCTGCGGACGATGCTTATCCATACCGCCAGGCGGACCTCCCCGCCACCGATCCCTAACGTGGAGCCGTTGGCTTTCCTCAGTTTTCACCTGGCTCAGGAGATGTTGGGCGCCTTGGGTCGGCTTCCATGCCTGTTATCGACGCCGAGTCATCGCGGTTTCCGGGTGTCGTGGCAGGCCCTCGCCCACCGCGTCGCCGAGTATCGCCGCCTCGGCGCCGAGCTGCTACCCACCGATGTGGCCATCGCCTTGGCCCGGCTCGACCTACCCTCCTCGGATGTGGACCTGGAGAGTTTCGCGGTACCCATCCAGGGCGTGGCCATCACCTTGGATGAGGTGATTCGCGCTTGGCAGGATGTTCCGGCCGCGCCTGGCCAGTGGCGGCTGACGCCGAAGGCGTCACTGCCGGGGCATTCCCGCTTCGATGTTGAGGTTAGTGGCGACGTGCCCGCCACCCACTCCCTGTTGGGGCTGCGCAACGCCTGGTCGGTGGACTACCGTCCAAAGGGCGGTTGGCGGTTCGGTGGGTTGACGGCATTGTGTCTGGCCCCGCAACACCCGACGCGGCCGGCGGCGTGGGTGCTGGGCTCCCTCATGGATGCCGCACCTAGCGAGGCACTCAGATTGTTTGAGGTCTTTCTCACCGCCACGCGTTGGGACCCGATCGTCGGGGTGCTGACCTTCGCGATCGCGGCCACAACCGCTCCCAAACAGCGCGACCAGGTGGCTGCTGCCCTGCTAGGGGTTTGGGAGGAGGGCCGGGTCACCGCCGAGGATCTGTTGCTGGCCTGGCACGACGAACGCCGCATCCTGTTGGCGCCCTCACCCGCCAAAGTGTTCGCGACGCTGGACATCGTCGCCGAGGCCGGTGGTTTGGCGCTGGTTTGGCCGCTGCTGGTGACCATCGCCGAGGAGCAGTGCGCTCTAGCTCCGGTGCCAGCCGCGACCGGCCAGATGTTGGAGCGCCTGCTGGCCTACCTGCCAGAGGTACAAGCCGCGGGCGTGGCCGTCGAGTTACCAGGCGTGACCGCACTGGCCGCGGGCCGGGGCAAGTCTAAGATCATCACCGTCGCCCAGATGCTCGTCAAAGGGCTCGACTAGAAGGGACACCGACCATGGCTCGCGAGCTCACCGCCGAGGAACTGGCCCTGGCTCAGGTGATCACCAGCGCACCCAGCGCCAAACACCTGGTCCAAGCCATCGAAGCCTGGCCTACGGAGCAGCGGACCGCAATCCAGAAGCTGCTGAAGAAGGGCATCCCGTCCCTGCGGGCTCGCCTCAGCGATGTCCGCCACCGGTATTCGGCGCGGCTGGTGCTGGTGGTGGCCGCGCTGGAGACCACCCCTGCCCAGGTCGTGTCCGCCTTCGATGAGTCCACAATCTGGGAGTTAGGCAATGACGGAGCCCTCGGCCACGCCACACGACTCATAAGCGCACACGGCCCCGACTGGACCACTGAGTTGATCGAGGCTTTATTGAAGAAGCGGGCATTGGTGGAGATGGTCAGCCCGTTGGTGGTCCGGTTATGCGCGGCCTTGGACCTGCCGCTGCCAGCAGGCCCGCCGACCTATTGGAGCGGCTGGGCGTGGCGCCACGCCGTACCCGAGCCCAAAACGCGGTGGGCCGAGCACCTCATGGCCGCCTGCCAGGTGCCCAACGCCCTAGCTTTCAGCACCTACGACAAGGCCAAACATGTGGCGGACCTCGCCAAGGCGGGTTCAGTGCTGCGCGCGAAGGAACCCACTGATGACCGCGCTTTGTTTCAGTCGCTACTGCAGGTGGTGGAACGCGGCGATCGCCCGGGCGCCCAGCGGATGGCGATGAGCTTCATTGAGGGCCTCGGCCTGACCCCGCTGGCGTGGGAGGAACGCACCCGGCTATTGGCGGCCCTGCCCCAGGCCGATGGCGTCGTCGTCAAGCTCGCTACCGATGTTCTGCTTCGCCCTGAGTTGGCCGACGAGGAACTGGCGACGCTGGCGTCGGAGGTCCTGATGCGCAAGGAAAAGGGACCGAAGCGGGCGATCCTGAAGGAGCTGGCCACGACCCCAGCCGTCGAGGAACTTCGGCCCCTGGTGGCCGAGATCGCGACGGGGACTGACACCACCTCAGCCGACCTGGCCCACAAGGTGCTACGGGCGTGGGGGCAAACCCAACCCGAACCGGCCACATCCATCGGTTTGTGGCGCGAACCGGAGCTGCCATCACCGGAGCCGCTGCCCCAATTCACCGAGGATGCCCTAGTGATGGACCAGGTGGGATTCACCGAACTGCTCTTGACGGTTCAAGGCGGCCCGCTGCCTACGGAACAGGTCCTCGCCGTCATGGTGGCTTCGGCCCCAGCCCTGGGGATCGAGACCATGCGCCAGATACTGGCAGAGCACTTTCTTCAGGAGCATTGCGACAGTTGTCGCGCCCCACGAATCCACCATGGGCTCTACCACTTTGCTGCCACGGGCAGCGTCCCAGCACCTCACCTGCCAGAAGGCTCTTCGCAGGCCTATCCCGCTGCCCAGCGGATCGCTGAGACGCTCGGTAGCGTGGGAATCATCCCTTGTCTGCTGTCCACCCCCACTCATGAGGGCCTGCGCATCTCCTGGGCGGCGTTCGCCTCCCGCGCGGCGGCCTATCGCGAACGGAACCTTGAATGCTTGCCCGTCGATGTGACGGTAGCGCTGACCCGAATGGACCCCGATGAAGTGCCCGTCGACCTGGCAGCACTCGACCAACCAATCCGGGGCGTCGCGGCCTCGCTGGCAGAGGTGGTTCAGCACTGGCGCCAGATCCCACCCACGCTGCCCGCTCTCGGTCTAGCCCCCGCGACTGGGCGCGGCGAATGGTATGACCTGCCCCGCCGACGGATTCAGGTCTCGGGCGACAGCCCCACCACCGCTCAGCTGCTGGGCCTCGATGCGCCGTGGTGGGAGGACTTCCAACCTGGCTCAGTCGTCTTCGAGAACCCCGACCCCAGCGCCCTGATGCCCAGCCACACCGCCCGCCCGGCCTGCGTAGGTCTCTTCGAGGTCCTCGCCGGGAGCCCCGCTCGCTCCTTGTGGTGGTGGCGGCAGCTAGCTGAGATCGCCCGACCCTTCGGCAGGCCGCTGACTCTGCTGGGTCTATTGCTGATGACCCACGCCCCCAATAAGGACCGTGACCAGATCGCGGAACCGCTGCTGGCGGCCTGGGATGAAGGCAGACTCACTGCTGAAGATCTGGTGGCGGCATTGGACGATGAGTGGGCCACTGCTGGGGCCCAGGCGGCGGGTCTGGATGACGACTGGGTCAACGAATTGGAGATCGCTCCAGCCAAGGTGGCGACGGCCCTGACCCTCGTCGCCGACGCCGGTGGGTTGGCCCTGACCTGGCCGGTGTGGGTGGCCATCGCGGAGACAATGGCCGCAGCAGAGAGCATTCCTGGCACCACCGGTGCCGTCCTGGAGATCCTGTTGCGTTACCTGCCGGAGGTGCAGGCCGCAGGTGTTGCAGTCGACCTGCCGGCCGTCACTGCGTTGGCGGGACGCAAGGGCAGCACCAAGGCCATCAAGACGGCCCGGGCACTGGTCGAACGGCTGGCCGCGTCGCCTGCCGGGTGAGGTGGAACGGGTTCCAGATGCTCCAACCTGATGGGGGCACGACGAGTTCACCCAACTCCAGCCAACAGATCGGGTTAGCGTAGGTACCTGGAAGCGCTATCCACCAACGTTGGATGCCCTACGGCGGCCAGGTGACGACGAGTCCACAATGCGGTTCGTACTCGGCGGTGTGAAGGGACTCCCAGCAGTGCAGTGTGAAGGGACTGCCAGCAGTGCATCTGTGTCCGTCGACGGCGAATCCACAACCGCTTTGTGTGCACCCTAGTGCCGCGCCGATATCCGCAACCGACAGCTGCCTAGGGGCTGGTCGCATCGCTTCCCTGCGGAAGCGCCCCCATAAATCTCGCCCATGGGCAGGGCCCCAGGCCGGCGCCTTCCTAACCAACCTGTTCGACGTCGGGGCGAAGATCTCCAAGACAACGGATCTCAGCCCTGCCGAGTTCGCGAACCAAATGTGCACTGGGGCTGGTCCGAGAGCAACCCACTATCCCCTGTCGATGGTCGGAAGGGGTGATCATCGAGCGCGACACCCCCGAGTTAGGGGCTCAGAGCTGACGCCCCGAGGCTGAGTCCCCCAACGAAGAACCAGGCAACAGGCAGCCGTTACGACAACCTTTCCCCCATCTGCGACCCCGCCCCGCTGACCTGAGGCCGGCTTTCCTGAAATCCAGCCCAGTTACGACAAACTCCCCCCCATCGGCGACCCCGCCCAGGCCAAGTCCCGTTCCCTTGTAGGTGGCCCCGATGGTCGGGGTTCTGGTCGCTAGGCCCGGCATGACTACTGCCCCTGTCGTTGGTGATCCGGGGGTGTTGTCATCGGATTCTGGTGGCGTGGATTGATCGCCGATAGGGACACGGCCCACCCCCCGACGAAGGACCAGGCAACGGCCGCAACTATGAGAACTATTTTCACCTAAATATGTCGGCGACGAGAAAATCCATCTTCTATTCCCAATCGCAAATTATTCGACGGCGACCAGTAACGCCATCCCAGCACCCGCCGCCCCCTTGGTATAACCAGTCACTACCAGGCAGAAAGCAACCCAGCGCGCATCGTCAAGGCCATGAATATAACGATCAAAAATGCTGGATCCGCCCACAGATCGTCACTACTTGAATCTCAAATAAAACCCATGAGAGTTGTCTCATCTTAAACCAATAGAGTTTTCACAGCTTCTACATTAGCGTGTAGGGATGTTACGACGGTTCATCCTTCTACTCGGCGCACTCATGCTGCCTATCTTGTTGGCCCTGGGGAGCCAGTTCCTGGTAGCGAACCCTAACCCGCCGCGGTTACCGCGCGATCCAGTCACCGTTGATATCGGTATCCGACAGTCGCCTTCACCGCAGCAAGGAGTGTCACAGGTACCCGCAGCGCCTCGCCCGGTTGAACCAAACATGAGCCCCTCAACGGAGCAGGAAGAAGGCGAATCATGAATCCCAACACCACCGGCACCACCGTGTCCGCTCGGTGGCGGATCGTCGGCTGGATTGTGGTGACAACTGCACTTGCGCTGTTAGCTGTGACCGCAACCATGCGCTCATTGTTGATGGGCCAAGTAACAGGCAATGCGGATGCAGAAATCGTGCAGGAAACCGACGAATTCCGCGCTTTTGCAGCGACTGGCGTCAGCCCTGTTGACAAACAACCATTCTCATCAATGGCGGATTTGATCCAACAATATTTGTCTTTACAAACCCCTTCCACCGGCGAAGCAATCATCGGTGTTGCTGGCGACCAAGTGCTTTTTACCGATAACACCAGTGCCAATGCTGGCGAACTATTAGCTAACGACCGCGGTCGTCTCAATCAGATCGTCAACAATGCTGAGGCCTCGGGCGCCGTCCAAACTGACCACGGTGAACTGCGGTGGGGCAAGGTGACAGTCACCCCGATGCAATCCGGCGACGCGACCGGCGTCCTGATCGTGGCCCACTTCACCAGCCTGGCCAAAGAACGCGTCGAACATGAAGCCGTGCTGCTTTTCGGGGTGGCTCTCGGCGGGCTATTCCTTACTGCCGGGATCGCATGGCTAGCTGCTGGCCGAATCCTGCTGCCACTACGGCATATCAATGCCGCCGCGGCTGAGATCACCGCACAGGATCTATCGGCCCGGCTTCCGGTTCCCGGCCGTGACGATATCTCCGACCTCGCAGTGACGCTGAACCAGATGCTGGATCGGGTAGAGCGGGCCTATGCCTCTCAACGGCACTTCGTCTCAGAGGCCCAGCGTCACCTCAATGCGCCGTTGGTCGCAGCGACCCGTCGGCTCAACGACGTGGCAGCCATCACCGGCGATCCCCATTGCCAAGACGCAGCCCGTGATGTTCGTGGCTACCTCGAACAGATGCAGGATCGGTTGGCGGACCTCGACATCCTGGCCCTCAGCGACGCCCCCGGATTCGTCACCCCCAGCTGGGTTTCGGTGAAGGAAATCACCGCAGACATCTTCACCGAGGCATTGACCGCCCATCCGCACCGACGAGTGGAGGTGGAAGCCACCGCTTCTGGTCACGGCTGGCTCGATGCGGATCGCGTCCTCGACGCCATGCGCCAGCTGCTTGACAATGCCGCCTCCCATTCGGAACCGAATACCCCGATTCATCTGGGGTCTGCTGTGAGTAACGACCGAGTCCGGTTCTGGGTCGCTAATGAAGGTCCGCAGTTGGAGGCCGAGCAGGCTCGCGATCTTTTCGAGGTCTACCGCACTGAGGAGGATGCCGATGCGGGGATGGGTCTGGGCCTAGCCGTGGTCAAAGCCGTCGCCGACGCCCATCAGGGCAGTGCCTGGGTGGAATCTGAGCCTGGACTGACCCGCTTCGGTATGGAACTGCCGCTGACCGCATTGGAACCGGCGCACCCCGCCGATGAGGAGGACTAACCATGATCTCCTACACGACCCAACCGCCCCAGGCCCTGGCACCAGCTCCGGCACCGGCCTCGGCACCGCGACGCGCTGCCCGTCGGCTACCCGCCGCGATCGCAGCCGTGCTGTTGGTGATCTTCATCGGCTGGTGCGCCATCGAGGCTTTCACCCCACCACAGCCAGGTGAAACCCCACTAACAGCCCATGGCATGTTGACCCTGGCAGTTTTCGCCACCGCGATCTGGATGTGGATCTTCTCCTCGGTTGGCGACACCTATGTGGCCCTGGTGGCAGCGGTGGTGTTGGTGGTCATGGGCATGCTTCCCGACGATCAACTCTTCGCTTCCCTGGGTGAGGACACGGTGTGGCTGCTGCTCGCCGCCTTCGTCATCGCGGCTGGTATCACCAACACCGGGTTGTCGACCAGGCTGGCGGCTTTCATCGTCACCGGGGCAGCCTCGCCTCGATCGCTAGCCCATCTCGTCACGATGATGTTGGTGGTCACGGCCTTCGCGGTGCCCTCCACCTCTGGTCGCGCCGCACTGACGCTGCCAGTGTTTGTGGCACTGGCCAAGGTGCTGAGCGAGCATCGCCGCATCGTGTTGGCTTTATCCCTGCTCTTCCCGACGGTGATCCTGCTGTCAGCCGTCGCCTCCTACCTGGGTGCCGGTGCGCACCTGATCACCAGTCAGATTCTGTCCACCTCCGGCCATGAAGGATTCTCCTTCGCTACCTGGCTGATTTACGGCCTGCCCTTGGCCGTCGTTTCCTCCCACCTATCCGCCGAACTCATCCTGGTGTTGTTTACCCGCCACGCTGATCGACGGCTAAGGCTCAACGTCACCGTCGACGATATGGCAGCCCACTCGCCGGTGCCGCTCAGCGGCCCGTTGACGGTAGCTCAGTCCAGGGCCGCACTGCTGGTCGCTGCTGTCGTGATGTTGTGGTGCACCGAACCGTTGCACGGGCTACATCCCGCCGTCGTTGCCTTGCTCGGTGCGCTGTTGGTTTCCAGCCCCCATTTCGGGTCAGTGGGCATGGGCAAGGCCCTCAAGGGGGTGCCCTGGTCGTTGCTGCTGTTCATGGCAGCCACCTTGACCCTGGGTACCGCCCTGGTCGGGTCGGGCGCAGCCGAGTGGCTGGCCCACCGACTACTCGGTCCAGTTTCGCAGCTAGGAGCTGCCTCTGGCGTCGTTTTCGTCATCGCCATCGTGGCGTTGTCGACCGCTGCCCATCTGATCATCCAATCCCGATCCGCCCGTTCGGCGGTGCTGATTCCGTTGGTGGTGTCCCTGGCCCCCGCAGTCGGTGTGGAGCCGGTGGCTGCTGCCTTCGCCTCAACCGCGGCAGCTGGTTTCTGTCACACCCTGACCAGCTCCGCAAAACCCGTCACCTTGTTCTCCGATGTGGAGGGCATCGACACCTACAAGCCGAAGCATCTGCTGCATCTCAGCGCGGTCTTGGCCCCCGTCATGGTGGCCTTGGTGCTGATATTCGCGTTCTTCGTCTGGCCCCTCATGGGCATGCCGTTATTCACCTTCTAACCCTGAAGGAGCCATCATGACCACCCACTTCCCCCGTCGTATCCTCATCGCCCCCTCCGGTTTCAAGGAGTCCCTGGACGCCAACGCCGTCGCTGCCGCTATCTCGGCAGGCGTGCGCCGGGTGTTACCTGGGGCCATTATCCGCACCATGCCCATCGCCGACGGTGGTGAGGGCACCGCAGCCACCCTGGCCACCAGCACCGGCGGGCATCTGGTGGACTGCGATGTCACCGGCCCAACCGGGGAGCCAGTGGCCGCCCACTTTGCGATGCTTGGCGGCCCCTCCCAAGGTACCGCCGTGGTGGAGATGGCGGCCGCTGCCGGACTGCGCCTGGTACCGCGGGATCAACGGGACCCCGGATTGACCACCACCTATGGCGTTGGCCAGCTCATCGCCGCCGCCCTTGATCAAGGGGCTGAACATATCTTGGTGGGCTGTGGCGATTCGGGCACCAGCGACGGCGGTGCCGGTGCCTTGCAGGCCCTCGGTGCGCGGGTGCTCGACGCTGAAGGACGGGAGGTGCCGCGCGGCGGCGCGAACCTGGCCCACGCAGCCCACCTGGATCTCAGCAGCCTTCATCCAAGACTCCGTGAGGTCGATATCACCTTGGCCCTCAACCCGCACAATGTCCTCACCGGGGAGCGTGGCGTCGCCCGGGTCTTTGGGCCCCAGAAGGGGGCAACTCCCGAGCAGGTGGAGCAGCTTTCGGCAGCTTTAGAGAATTGGGCGGCTGTGTTGGAGCGGGATTGCCTCCCACAGGCCCGCAATGTCGACTTCGCTACGGGTGCCGGAACCGGCGCATCTGGTGGCTTGGGTGCAGGCCTAGCCGCAATCGGGGCGAGGTTGACCCCCCGATTCGAGGCGTTGCTGGACTCCGGACTTGCTGGTATCGACTTCGATGCTGCCCTAGCCGATTCGGAGCTGGTGATCACCGCGGAAGGCGCTATCGACTATCAGAGCCCCCGAGGCAAGGTACCAGCGGAAGTGGCTCGTCGCGCCGCAGACCATGGCATCCCAGTGGTGGCGGTGTGCGGCACCCTCGGTAAGGGGGCCCGGGACGTCTATGACATCGGGATTGGCGCGATGAACTCGTTGGTTTCCGGGCCGATGTCGCTACAAGAAGCGGTCGATCACGGCGAAGAGCTGCTCGTCGATGCGGTTGAGAACCTGATGCGAACCCTCACCCTCGGCGCCGCCATGGTTCAGTAACAGCGGCCGACTCCATGAACATCGGCCCTGGGTTTACGTCGAAGGTCGTAAATCCAGGGCCGGTCATCGCAGACCTTTGAACATCGGATTGGAAACCTGAGGGTGACGTCTGGCCAGTAGCCGACAACTAGCGTGACTCGTAGCGCAATAGACGCTGATCGAGCTCGACGAAAGGACGTCAATGATTCGGCGATGGGTGATCTCAATCGTTGGGGTGGTGGTGGCTCTCGCCGCAATAGCCGGGGTGGCGTTGGCGGTGGTGATCAACGCTCCGGTCCCCAAGACCAGCGGCGTGGTGTATCTCAGCGGGCCATCGGCTCCGGT
The DNA here is from genome assembly GCA_041855345.1 of Arachnia sp. Lineage (GTDB taxonomy): Bacteria > Actinomycetota > Actinomycetes > Propionibacteriales > Propionibacteriaceae > Arachnia. The sequence continues at coordinate 20,662 of JBHAEB010000212.1, forward strand.
CACGATCATCCGCGACGAGTCAGGGGTGCCTCATGTCTATGCCGACACCGACCATGACCTGTTCTTTGCCCAAGGCTATGTTCATGCCCAGGAGCGGTTCTTCCAGATGGATCTGCGACGCCATATGACCGCTGGGCGGCTGGCCGAACTCGTGGGCCAGGCTGGTGTCGAAAGCGATAAGTCGGTTCGCACTCAAGGCTGGCGCAAGGTCGCCGAGCAGGAATGGCAGGTCATCTCCGCCGAGGCCCGGAACTTCTATGAGGCTTATGCAGCCGGAGTCAACGCCTACATTGAGGGTAAACAACCGTGGCAACTGGCCAATGAGTATGCGGTGCTTGGCCTGACTGTCCCGCTACCGAGGATTGAGCCCTGGACCGGTGTGGATTCCCTCGCCTGGCTCAAAGCGTTGTCGGCCTCGCTCAGTAACAGTTCCGGGATGGATGCGTTTCGGGCCCGGGCACTAGCTGCCCTGGGCTCCACGTCCGCTGTTGAGGAAGTCTTACCCTCAGCCGTCGTTGATGAACAGCTGCGGCGCCCCATCATCACCGAGGATGCTGGCAGCAACTTGAGGCCCCGCCTCGACTACCCCATCGCCGATCCCATCCCCCTACCGCAGCCAGAAATCGAGCCCCAAGACTGCCCTGAACCTGTAACCGAGGAGGCCAACTCCCAGGAGTCTGCAGCCGCTGAGAGCACAACCCAGCAGTCCACTCCTCAGGAGTCCGCGCCCTCCGAAAACACAACCCAGCAGCCCACTTCCCAGGAGTCTGCATCCCAGGATGCGGCTGTGGCACAACCCGGCGATGCCACCGGCGCTTTGCTGCGCGCCCAAGAAACAATGGCTGCTGCTGAGCAGCTGCTGGGTGAGGGGACCGGGATCGGATCCAATTCCTTCGTCATCTCCGGGAAGTTCACCGAATCCGGTTCCCCAATCATCGGCAATGACCCCCATCTCATGATCGAGACCCCTTCGGTGTGGTTCCAGATCGGCTTGCACTGCACCACTGTCAATGAAAACTGCACCTTCGATGTCTCAGGGTTCAGCTTCGCCGGCCTGCCAGGGGTGATGATCGGACGCAACCCGGACTTGGCCTGGGCATTTACCAACCTCACTGGAGATCACAGCGATTTGGTGATTGAGCGCAATCACGG
>JBHAEB010000213.1:0-19250 GCA_041855345.1 Arachnia sp.
TCCCCCAGCAGGATCGGCAGGCTGTAGTAGCCGAATTGCCGCTTCGCGGCCGGGGTGTAGATCTCGATGCGGTAATGGAAGCCAAACAGCCGCTCCGCCCGAGGCCGGTACCACACCACCGGGTCGAAGGGGCTCAACAGTGCGTCGCGGCGCACCCGAAGGGGCACTTCGGCGTCGCGGTGCCGCCAGGCTGGGATTGGTTTGCCGCCCTTGCTCCAGCCCGCCACGGTCACCGGGATGAGCTCCCCTTCAGCGGCCAGTTCGGCGACGATGGGCCGCACCGTCGCGGTCTTGAGGCGGAAATAGTCGGCTAGGTCGTCGACCGTTCCAACACCGAGAGCCTGGGCAGCGCGGCGAACCAGCTCGCGCAGGGCTTCCTGCTCCGGCACCGCGCCCCGGTTCGGCTCCGGTAAGGCGTGATGAGGCAAGGCATAGCGGCGCTCGAAGCCGATCCGCCCAGCGGTGGCGACCTCTCCGAAGAGGAACTGGTACTCCAGTAACTGCTTGATCGTCGATAGCCCCCACCAGGGCCCGGTGCGGCGATTCTCGGGATGATCAATCTCGCTGGCCCGCAGCGGACCATGCTGCGCTAACTGTTCTAACAGCCAGCTGCGTAGCTCGGGATTGTCCCGATACACGGCTTGGGTGCTGTACTTCTCACGCATTCGGCGTCGTTGAAACTCGAACAAGGGCCGGTCCTCGACGGGGATCAGCGTCGCCTCGTGCGCCCAGCTCTCCGTGAAACGAGGAGGCGCATCCGTCAGCGCATCGAGATGCGCCTTGTCGTAGGCCCCTATCCGGGAGAACACCGGCATATAGTGACTGCGCTCGAAAACATTGACGGAGTCCAGTTGCAGCACCCGCATCCGCCGCACGACCTGCTCGACAGCAGCCCTCGTCGGTCTGAGACGCCGCCCTGCGAAGCCTTGGGCGGCTAGCGTCATCCGCCTGGTCTCGACGGCGCTCAATGATTCCACCCCAACATCCTGTCACGGCATGGACTCAACGAGATGCCCTGTCCCGGGAGCGCCGAGTCCCAAGCATGTCCCTGCGGCAGGTTCTAGCCTGGTGGGTCTAGGGTCAACGACCGGCCCGCGGCCGTTCAACGTCGGTTTGACAGCCTCGGTCTCGGTGAAAACTGGCAACCGAGCCAGCTCATCCCCCACCGGCGGCGGTGCCTGTGCGCTGGGTCGCTCGATCCATCCCACCGCAGACTATGTCCCATGGACTCAGGCGCGCGCCGTCGCCAGGAACAGGGGGAAGCGGCGCAACTGGCCGTCCATCGGTCGTTCGGTGTAGGTGCCATCGGTCACCACGACATCGCTGAACCCCGCCGCTCGGAGCCACGTAGCCACCTGGTCGCGGTGAAAACCGTGGTGTCCGTCGAAGGTCGCGACGTGGGCATGAAAGGCGCCATCGACGTCGTGATCCAGGTCCAGCAAGGCCACTCGGCCACCGGGATTGAGGGCAGCCCGAAGCCGGGTGAACAGCGCCTGGACGTCCTTGACGTGGTGCAACGCCAGCAGCGACAGAGCTAGGTCAAAGGGTCCACCCGGAAGTTCCACCTCGAGGTCCGCGACGACGGCATCCCACCCGACCCGGCCCTCCCGTTCCAGGGCGGAGCGAGCCATGTTCACCATGCCATGCGACCCGTCGACTAGGGTCACGGGACCAAGTTCATCCGCGAGGCACCGTGACAGCATGCCTGTGCCTGCGCCCAGTTCCACGGTGACGGGGCGATCAGCAGAGCCGAGGGCCGCGCGTACCGCGTCCGCTGCCCGCCTGGCCCGCCCCCACCGGGCCGGGTCCTCGTCCCAGCTGTGTGCCATGCCGTCAAAGTCCTCAACCATGCCTCGACCCTACTCTGGTTCGGCGGGTATGAAACACCACCAGCGACGCACGATGTGGCCACCGCCACATCCGAAAACAGTCAATGACGTGCCTGCTCCGTCACCGGCCAACTCCGCACCGGTGTGGGTGCCTGGGCCAGATCGTAGCCAGCCGCTACCCCGCCAACCCAAGGCAGGCTCTGCTGGTCACTGACTAGATGGCGACGTCGGAGCTGCTTGTTGCTGACAAGATTCCTAGCAGGATTCAGTGTGCCGTCTTCGATGTGCGCGGGACCAGATGCATGACCCCTACGACGACGGCGCCAGCGATTAGGCCCAGCAGGGCCGAGCAGAAGGTTTCCGTCAGCCACTCCAACAACCCGCCGATGGTGGGAACCCCCGCCGTAGCGTGAGCTATGCCATGGACCAGATCCAGAGGAGCATGCCAGCCCAACTTGGCCGCACCGTCGAGGAGGATATGCCCGCCCACCCACAGCATGGCGGCGATCCCGACCACCGAGAGAACCGTGAGCAGCTTTGGCATGGCCGCTACTAGCGCATTGCCGAGGGCCCGCCCCGCCCCGGAGCCCCGCTGCAGTCGCAACCCCACATCGTCCATCTTGACGATCAACGCAACAACCCCATAGACCAGGATGGTGATGGCGATCCCGACCACCACCAGCGCGATCGCCCGGTACCAGAATCCCTGATCTGCCAGCTGGTTCAACGAGATCACCATGATCTCGGCTGACAAGATGAAATCGGTGGTCACGGCCCCGCGTACCAGGGTGTCCTCATCCTCGGCGCCGCGTTCCACAGCGGGGGCTTCGGCATGATGCCCTGAGATCGCCTCCCACACCTTCTCAGCACCTTCAAAACACAGATACAACCCACCCACCATGAGGATCGGGGTGAGCAGCCAGGGGATGAACTGGCTCAAAGCCAAAGCCACCACCAGGATGATCGCCTTATTACGCAGCGATCCCTTCGCGATTCGCCAGATAATCGGCAACTCCCGAGCGGGCTTGAGCCCAGTGACATAGCGAGGAGTTACGGCGGCATCGTCGATGACCACCCCCATCGCCTTAGTGCTGGCGCTACTCGCCAGTTTCGCGATCATCGCCACGTCATCCATCAGCGCGGCTAATCCTCCGGCCATCGTTCCTCCCGAATCGCTCCAGCCCGACGGTACGATCACGACCGCCCTCGACAAGGTAGCACTCTGAGATAACATGCGGCGCCATGAGCACTCTGCGTCTGATCTCCCACAACGTCAATGGCATCCGGGCTGCCCTACGTCGCGGCCTGCATGAGCTGTGGGAACGTGAGGATGCCGATGTGATCTGCCTGCAGGAGGTGCGCTGCCAACTCAAGGACCTTCCCGAGGGCGCTTTTGGCGGCTACCACGTCGCCTGGGATATCGGCGAGCTCGCCGGACGTAATGGGGTTGCCATTCTTACCCGTACCGCCCCAACCCGAATCGCCACCTTCGCTGGTACCGCCACCACAGTCACTCCCCAGGGCAGCCCCGAAATCGTCGAGGCTGACACCGTCAGCAACCGCGACCTAGCTGCCTATGCCCACGAGGGTCGTTACATCGAGGTGGATCTCGACTCCGCTCCGGTCCGGGTGGCCTCCCTCTACCTACCCAAGGGCGCAGTCCCTGATCACCACGCCCGCAATCCGGCAGAGGCCGACACCCCAAAATATGAACGCAAGATGAAGTTCATGTCAGGGCTAGCCCGCTATCTCACCCAGGCCCGCAAGGATGCTGCTAAGGACGGCCGGGAATATGTCATCGTGGGCGATTTCAACATCGCCAACACGGAGCTAGATCTCAAAAACTGGCGTAGCAACCAGAAGACCGACGGTTTCCTGCCCGAGGAGCGGGAGTGGTTTAGCGCCCAACTCAGCCCTCGCACCCTCATCGATGTGGTGCGTCACCTCCACCCAGGACAAGACGGGCCCTACTCCTGGTGGTCGTGGCGAGGGCAGGCTTTTGCCAATGACACTGGCTGGCGGATCGACTACCACCTCGCCTCCCCGAAACTCGCCAAGGCCGCTATCAGCGCGGAATCGCTACGGGAGGCTGACTACGATTCCCGAGTCAGTGATCACTGCCCCGTCGCCGCCACCTATGACCTGACCAAACTCTCCTGATCACCCTCAGCCTCCCAGTTTTGGCTGAGTTCATGGGCTCGGGTGGATTCCCAGATCACGATGATCAACAACACCGCCACCATCCAGGCACCATTGCGGATAGCGAAGTTCATCGCGGCATAACCCAGCAGCACCGCCGTCACGACGATGGCAGCACGTAACACCCGGGTACTGGGCCGGGTCATCGGGAATAACACCCCACCCCACAGCATGTACCAGGAGCGGATCGCGGGCAGGCAGAAGGCAAACAACAGGAATGACCAGCTGACGAATTGCAATGGTCGTCGCCCAAGATGCCGCACGGCCAACCACACGATTCCCACCGCCGAGATGACCGTAAAGATGGTGCGCACCACCTTGATCACGGCCCGACCCGTAGGATCCCAACCAAGAGCGGTGACCGGATACTGAATGATGTGCCCCAGCACGGTCGACGGTGAAACTGTATCTACCTTCCCTGGCACATCGACGGCATTAATCCAGCCGAATCCCAGCCCCGTGACCCAACTCAGCAGGGCAAAAACCCCAACCGCGATGGCGACGCTGATAGCGGATCGACCCAAAGCTTTGACCACAGGTCGGAGACCGGTTTCTACCGTGCTGGGCTGCGACGTAGCCGAAGCTGGTTGTGTCGCGGGGGCCTCGGATCCCCAGAATCGAGACGCCCTCGCCACCATGCGGCTGCCCCAAGCCCCTCGCGGTCGCCACGATATTCCTGGTGTGGTCAAGAACGGCAACGCGGCAGCAGCCAGCAGCGCAGGCTGTTTAATCGCAGCCCCGACGCCGACCACAGCAGCCCCCCACCACCAGGTGCGGTAGGTGCAGGTCACCCAAATCCCCATGAGCATCAGCCCCACCATGAGGGCGTCGTTGTGAGCACCACCAATGAAGTCGATGATGAGGATCGGGTTGGTTAGCACAAACCAGCTAGCCGCAGCCGGGTTCACCCCGAACCGGCCCGCGATACGGGGGGTCACCCACCCGATCATCCCCACCCCGAGAAGGGCAGGGATCCGCATGATCACCGCAGACCAATACGGATCAAAGCCGGCCACGATGATCAGCCAATGACTCATCCGCAACGCCAACGGACCGTAGGGTGCGGGGGTGTCGCGCCACACCCACGCAACTTGATCGGCGAATTGGCCGGGCAACACCCCAGGTCCCACCAGGTAAGGATCGACGTTGTTGTACTGCATCCATCCCTGAGCCGCATAGGAGTATGCGTCGTGGCTGAAGATGGGGGGCGCCAACAACAGCGGGGCGCCGACGATGGCCAGCACCGCCCAATGCCTCAACTGTGGCATCCCATGGGCAACACGTCGGGCCGGGCGGATCCGCAGCCAGAATTCGAACAGCAGCGCCAGGCCAATCATGGTGACCACGGTGCCGCTCCACTTCGCGATGGGTCCGCCAACACCCAGCGACGCCATGGCGCGGGTCAGTGGTGAAACCTGCGGTAGATAGGCAGGCGACAGCGACCCGATAACCAACAGCACCGACCCTAGGAAACCGAAACGGACGGCGCGAGCCTGCCAAGCATCCAACAGCGCCTGCCCGAAGCGGCTGGCCGACATCACCTCGAACCCCGCAGTTGAACCCGAGACTGACTCAGCTTCGCCGATACGAATCGAGGCCCCAACTGAGGCGCGCTTCCCTGCCCCTGGCTGATCTGTTGCGGCAGCGGAGAGCCGCCAACCAGCGCCCTATAGAGCGCACGCGCCCATACAGCACTGGAGGAATCGCAACTGAGGGCCATGGGGGCATCCTACGGTGATGTCGGGGCCACCCCAGCATTCGGGTCTGCTGACCTAGCCCTCAAGAAGCCGGATACTGGCCTCGTCGTGAAACACCTGGTTGCGCTCGGCGATAGACTAACCCGGGTTTCACACACGGAATTGAGGGACATGGCTGAAATACGTTCGCTGGATCGAGTAGTCATCCGGTTCGCAGGTGATTCCGGCGACGGCATGCAGTTAACCGGCGACCGATTCACCGCCGAGGCTGCTTCACTAGGTAATGACATCGCGACATTGCCGAATTATCCTGCCGAAATCCGTGCGCCCCAAGGAACCCTGCCTGGGGTCTCCAGCTTCCAAGTACATTTCGCCGACTATGACATCGTCACCCCCGGTGACCGTCCCGATGTGCTGGTGGCGATGAACCCTGCCGCATTGAAAGCCAATCTTGGTGACCTGCCCCAAGGCGGGGTCATCATCGTCGACGACGGGGACTTCACCAAACGTAACCTCGCTAAGGTCGGCTGGGATACCAATCCGTTGACCGACGGCAGCCTCGAAGCCTGGAAGGTCCACGCCCTCGATCTCAGCGGCATGGCCACCGCCGCCGCGAAACCTTTTGGCCTGGGGCGCAAAGACGCCACCCGCACCAAAAATATGGTGGCGCTGGGCTTATTGTGTTGGCTGTATTCCCGCGACACCCAAGCCACCATCGATTTCTTAGGTACCAAATTCGCCAGTAAACCGGAGATCCGCGACGCCAATATCGCAGCCTTCAAAGCCGGTCATGCCTATGGCGAAACCGCCGAGGTATTTGAGCATCGCTACACCGTCGCCTCAGCACCGATGACCCCGGGGCGCTACCGGCAGATCACCGGTAATTTAGCCACCGCCTATGGTCTGATGGCTGGTGCCGACCGGGCCGGGCTGCCGCTGTTCCTGGGGTCCTACCCCATCACCCCAGCCTCCGACATCCTCCATGAGCTAAGCCGCCGCAAGGACCTGGGTGTGATCACGGTGCAGGCCGAAGACGAGATCGCCGGCATCTGTGCCGCCCTCGGCGCCTCCTATGCCGGCTCGTTGGGGGTCACCACAACCTCCGGCCCTGGCATGGCGTTGAAAATGGAGGCCATCGGACTCGCAGTGATGACTGAATTGCCGCTGGTGGTGGTGGATGTGCAGCGGGCAGGCCCCTCGACTGGGCTACCCACCAAAACCGAACAGGCAGATCTGTTACAAGCGGTCTTGGGTCGCAATGGGGAGTCGCCGGTGCCGGTATTGGCTGCCAAATCCCCCGCCGACTGTTTCGCCACCGCCGTCGAGGCCTGCCGGATCGCGTTGACCTATCGCACCCCCGTCATCATGTTGACCGACGGCTACCTCGGTAATGGCGCAGAACCGTGGCTCATCCCCAACCTCGACGACATCGCGCCGATTGATCCCGGGTACGCCACCGAACCCAACGCCACCAAAGCCGACGGCACCCCCACCTTCCACCCCTATGTGAGGGACGAGAAACTGGCGCGAGCCGTCGCTATCCCGGGCACTGCCGGTCTGGAACATCGCATCGGCGGTATCGAGAAGGACGCGACCACCGGCGCGATCTCCTATGACCCCGACAACCACGATCGTATGGTCCGGATCCGTGCCGCGAAGGTGGATGGGATCGTCGCTGATATTCCCGATGTCGAGGTCCACGATCCTTCTGGAAAAGCCCGCGTCTTGGTGCTTGGCTGGGGATCAACTTACGGCCCCATCACGGCCGCGGCGCGTCGAGTCCGGTTGAGCGGCCGAGAGGTAGCGACCGCGCATCTGCGGCACCTCAACCCAATGCCCGCGAACCTCGGTGAGGTGCTGCGGAGCTACGACCAGGTGATCGTCGCGGAGATGAACCTAGGCCAATTGGCTTTCTTATTGCGTGGCCGCTATTTGGTAGATGTCACCTCCTATTCGCGGGTGCGGGGTCTGCCTATTTCGGTGGGCGAATTGGAAGCCGATCTCATCGAGGCCATTGACGCTTTGGAGGAGAATTGATGACCGGGCTGGCTAGTATTCCGCTCAGCGTCACACCGCTGAACCGTAAGGACTACACCAGCGATCAGGAGGTTCGCTGGTGCCCCGGTTGCGGTGACTATGTCATTTTGTCGACCTTCCAGGCGATGATGGCCGAGTTGGGGATCAAACGGGAAAACACCGTAGTGATCTCAGGAATCGGCTGCTCCTCCCGGTTCCCGTATTACGTAGATTGCTATGGCATGCACTCCATTCACGGTCGAGCCGCTGCAATCGCGACGGGGGTGGCTGCGGCCCGTGAGGATCTCAATGTGTGGGTTGTATCCGGGGATGGCGATTCTTTGTCTATCGGCGGGAACCACCTCATCCATGCGATGCGTCGCAACGTGAATCTGACGATTCTATTGTTCAATAACCGGATCTACGGTCTGACAAAGGGTCAGTATTCACCCACATCTGAGTTGGGAAAGCTGACGAAATCCTCCCCCTATGGTTCGGTCGATGCCCCATTCAATCCTGTCGCTCTTGCTCTTGGCACGGAAGCCAGTTTCGTGGCCAGAGCCGTCGACTCGGATCGTGCTGAGCTGAGCCGAATCATGACGGCGGCAGCGCAGCACCGAGGCGCAGCTCTGGTGGAGATCTACCAGAATTGTCCGATCTTCAACGACGAGGCCTTTGAAGCCCTCAAGGGACCAGAGGCTGCCAATGGCCTGATCCGGTTGCGCGACGGTGAACCCGTCGTCTTCGGCGCCGAGGAGCAGTTCTGTGTGGTGCGGGACGCCGATGGCTCACTGAAGATCGCAGAAACTGCCGAAGTCGATGCCTCCCAGATCATCATCCACGATGAAACCCGGCCCGATCCTGCCCAGGCTTTCGCATTGGCGCAGCTAACCGATCACGGGGTATTGCATCGCGCTCCGGTTGGGATTTTCCGTCGGATCCAACGTCCGGTCTACGACGATGAACTTCGCGCCCAGGTCGAAACTGCTCGGGCTGCGGATACCCATTCAGCTTTGCAGGCGACGCTCGCTGGGCGCTCCTTCTGGGAGGTCAGCTAATACCGCCGAGGATCGGCAGAAAGAACCTGCTTTTGTGCGGATTACCGGGTTTCTCAGCGGGATTCGGGCTGATGAATCGCAGAAAAGCAGGTTGGTGCGGGGTGTAGGTGACGGAGGCTAGGGGTGCAGCCGAGTAGATTCCCACAGCCCATCGGGGCGCAGCCTGGACAGCACACGGTCGTGGATGCGTCCAGACTGGCCTTGCCAGAACTCAAATGAGGTGACGGTGATCCGATAGCCGCCCCAATAGGGTGGGCATTCCACTTCGCGGCCTTCGAAGCGCCGCTCAGCCTCGGCGCGGGCGGCCTCCAGCTGGGCGCGATCCGTCAGCGGCTCAGACTGCCGGGAGGCCCAGGCCCCGATCTGGCTGGCCCTGGGGCGAGTGGCGAAGTAGGCCTCCACCTCACCACGAGGCAACCGAGCAGCAACCCCGGCGGCGCGGACCTGACGCATCACTTGAGGCCACCAGAACAGCCCGGAGCAGGCGGGGTGGGCATCCAGTTCGCGGGCTTTGGCGGACAGATACGAGGTAAAGAAGGTCAGCCCTTCGATGTAGTCCTTCAGCAACACCACCCGGGCCTGCGGCACCCCGGTTGCATCCACCGTGCTGAGCGTCATGGCGGTAGGTTCGCAGTCCTCAGAGTCCACAGCTTCCTGCACCCACCCCGCGAAGAAGGTCCACGGGTCGAAGGCGGTGAGGTCTGGTAGCGGCTGGCCGTGATAGTCGCGTCGCACATCATGGAGGTTCACCCTCCCATCCAATCACTCCCCCACACGGCGCTGTTCCTCACCCCTGGGAATGGGCAAGTGTGGGGGCAGGCCGGGCCCCACCTGTACCTCCCCCCACACGGCGCTGATCCTCACCCCTGGAAATGGGCTAATAGGCGAATCGGCCCGGAAGGTGAATAGCGGTGGAAGGTTCGTCCCGTCTGCATGGAATACCACAGACCAGGTAGCGTCGAGGCATGCTGCATGACCTGCCACCGGAGTTGATCGATGGGCTTGGTGTGACCTCCGCTGTCCCCGTACACGGAGGCGATATCGCGCGGGCGTATCGCCTGGACGGGCTGGACGGCCCGCTGTTCCTCAAGACCCACCCCCGCCCAACTCCTCACCTATTTGAACGGGAGGCGCGTGGGTTGCGGGCGCTGCGCGCCACCGTCCATGGGTTGCGGATGCCGGAGTTGCGGATTCCGGAAGTGCTGCGAGCCTCCAAGCGAGGGCTGGTGCTGGAGTGGATCCACCAGGGCCAACGCTCAACGGTCTCGGAGATTGCCCTGGGTGAGGCTCTGGCACGGCTTCACCAGGTGCCCCAGCCTCATTTCGGCGGTATCGATGGCGACGACTCCGGCTATCTGGGATCGGTGGAGGTCGACCTGACACCGCAGGCATCGTGGCCTGAGTTCTACCTGCATCACCGGCTGCGTCCCCTCGCTGAGCGGGCGGTGCGGGAGGGCTGCATCTCAGCTGAGGCGTTGCGTCACCTGGACCGGCTAGCCCCGCACGTCGCCCGGCTGTGCGGGCCTGAGGAGCCGCCATCGCTGGTCCACGGCGATCTGTGGGCGGGCAACCGGCTCGTAGATCTGGAGGGCGTCAACTGGCTGATCGACCCCGCAGCGCATTTGGCTCACCGCGAATACGACCTGGCCATGATGCGGTTGTTTGGGGGGTTTGGCGACGGCGCCTTCGTCGCCTATAACCACACCTACCCGCTGGCCGAGGGCTGGCAGGAACGGGTGAGCTGGTACCAGCTGCCACCTCTGCTGGTTCACGCCATCCTCTTCGGCGGGGGCTACGGCTCTGCGGCGCTCCAGATTCTGCGTGACCTGTAACCCATCACCCTTCACCTCGGATATAGCAGGCCACAGCTGCCAGGCCTCGCAGGACAAGATGATGTCGACGAACGACCGCACCTCACCTCACACAACTCAGAGCACAACCACCAGAGTTCGTGGAACCAGGTAGCGTCGACGAGCCACTCCCCACCTCACACAACACAGACCACAACCACCAGAGTTCGTGGAACGAGATAGCGTCGACGAGCTACTCCCCACCTCAGACAACACAGAGCACAACCACCAGAGCTCGTGAATCGAGGTAGCCTCGACGGACGACATCACGCATCACGTCGAACAAAGCAGACCACAGCCGCCGCGCCCGCCACGAATGCCCAGCCGGCCAAGACGAAGCCGCCAGGCAGTGGCTCCAGAAGTCCCGGCAATCCTGGGCCGATCTCGGGTCCGGGCTGGTAGATAATCAACGTGGAGCCGGCATTGCCTGGTAGGTACTTCGCCCATGTGGTGTATCTCATAAGCAACGGCGCCACGAACAGGCACAGGCCCAGTAAGGGAGCCATTGCCGCCATGGCTGAGCGGGTCGCCAGCGCGATCCCCCAGGCAAGAATGGCTAGCAACACCCCCACCAGGCCCGAGCCTGCGAGATTACGGGCCAGTTCGGCGGTATCACCAATGGCAGGACGGCCCATCCCCAGCCAGTAACCCAGCAGGCTGATCCCCTGCACCACGACTGCCATAGTCACAGCACAGGCGACGAGGGCGACTACCTTGGCGACGACGTGCTGAAGGCGTCGCGGGACCGCCAGCAACGAGGTGCGGTGCTGTCCGCCTAGATATTCCGAGGATCCCGCGAGCGCACCGAAGGCCACGAATCCCGCCTGAACATACATCATCGCCCAGCCAGCCACCTGGCTCACGCGCATATCGAAGACGGCATTGGCACGCCCACTGGCGTAGGCCAGCAGCATCGTGGCCGCAGCCGTCACTAACAGGGTCAACCTCATGGCCGGCAAGGTAACGAGCTTACGAAGCTCCGCGTCAAAGGCACGCATCAGGCATCCCTCCTGATGAACAATGTCCCAGCCACCAGCAGCAAACCCGCAGTCCAGGCGGCCATCACCACACCGCCAGTCAGTGGCGGCAGCGGGTCAGCAAAGGCCACCTCATGCATCACCAAACGCGCGCCCGCCAAATCAGGCAGGAAGCGTGCCAATGGCGTGAGCTTAAGCAGCAAGAAGGAGAACGAGATTGCCGAGAGGTTCACCCCGAGGATGGCGATGGGTACCACTGTGTTGCGTGTCCACGCTCCGATGGCGAAGGACATCAGCGCCACCGCGCACCAATACACCACCGCCCCGATGAAGCGCCAATGGGCTTGACCCCAGTCAGGACCGATCCCGGAGGCCACCCACATGGCGGCCCCGATGGCTGCAGCTGAGGTGACGATAGCCAATCCCAGCAACGCACCCACCTTGGCTGCCAGCAGCCGCGTCCGTCCAGGCACTGCCAACAACGATGTCGTGACCTGCCTGCCCGCACCGGGCGTCGTGCTGGATGGGGTGTATTCACTGGCTGCGGCCACCACGCCCAACACGACGGCAGTCACCATGGTCAACTGGAACTCGCCAAAGGCTAGGTCGACGGTGGAGGTGAAGGCTCCTGGCTGGCCCGATTCCCGATTGCTTCGGATCTGCTGCACCGTCATCGCAGTAAACATGGCAGGTGCGGCTACGGCGATCGCGGTGGCTACCCGCACACCAGGCAGGGTGATCAGTTTGAGCACTTCCGCTTTCAACGCCCTCATCGCCCAGCCTCCGCGGTGAGGGCGAAGAACGCGTCCTCCAGGGTCTCACCATGCGAGCCGATCTCGGCCAGGGAGCCATGGGCCACGATCCGGCCCGAGGCGATCACCACGATGTCGTCGGCGATCTCCGCCAGCTCCCCCATCAGGTGTGAACTGAGCAGTACCGTACGTCCCTCAGCGGCCTGTCCGCGCACCAGTTCCCGCAGCCAGCGGATGCCCTCCGGGTCGAGGCCGTTGGCAGGCTCGTCGAGGACGAGATAGTCAGGATCCCCTAACAGCGCCGCTGCTAATCCCAGTCGTTGTCCCATCCCCAGCGACAGGGTTCTCACCTGTTGATGCCCAGCCGCTGCCAGGCCAACCTGCTCCAATACCTGATTGACTCGCCGCTTTCCTATCCCGGCCGCTGCCGCCACCCACCTGAGATGGTCCGTCACCTTACGCGCTGGATGCGCTCCCGGACCATCCAGCAAGGCGCCAACCCGATGTATCGGGTTAGGAAGTCGGACATAGGGCAGATTGTCGAAAACTGCTTCACCCTCGCTGGCCCGGTCTAGTCCCAACAAGATACGCAGAGTTGAGGACTTACCTGCGCCATTGGCCCCCACGAATCCGGTGACCCGGCCAGGCCGGGCCTCAAAATTGATTCCATGGAGTACCCTGCGACGCCCGTGGTCTTTACTTACTGATCTGATCTCAATCATGGCTCCAGGGTGCTGGGCTTGCTGGGGTTGAATCATCGGCCCGGCGCTGGAAATCCGCCACTGGCCTCAGCCCACCGATCTCATCCTCTGGGCTGAGGCGACGGCCACCGGTTCACGGTAGCCTCACAACATGACCACCTTGCCGCGCCGACGCTCCGTGGCGGGCACCATCAGCCTGACCCTCGCCACCGTCGCTGTGCTGTACATCCTCACCGTCGGACATCCCCACCAGAGTCCGGGGTTCGGCGTGGCCAGTGGCGCAATCTTGGCAGGGATCGTGGTGTGGGCAGTGCTTCAGAACCGCGCGGATCGTCGCGTCTATGCGGCTGCGTTGGCCACGCAGGAACTCCACACCCAAGCCGCCGAGCAGCGGCTGCAGATCGCAGCTGATCTGCATGACATTGTTTCCCATGGCCTGGGCATGATCACGCTGCGAGCCCAAGCCGCACGACTCGATCCAGCCCCGGACGCTGCTGTGGCGGCGCTGGTGGATATTGAGGAGGCATCGCGACGTGCCACCGCTGAGTTGCGTCGAATGCTCGGGGCGTTGAGTTCCCCTGCTGGGGCGCCGCTATCTCCCAGTCCCAGCTTGGCCGATCTTCCAGCTCTGGTAGCCAGTGCCGAAACCAGTGGGCTTCGAGTCAGCATGCACGGCCAGGACACGGCGGTATCCGAGGGGGTGGCCTTGACGATCTACCGGGTCGTCCAGGAGGCGTTAGCCAACGCGGCCCGTCACGCCGGACCCACCGCTGTGCGGATCCACATCTCCCGGCAGGGACCAACAGCACAGGTGATGATCACAGATGACGGGGTGACAGCCGGCTGGCAGGCATGCCCAGGTACTGGCGGAGGAATCGTGATGATGCGTCGCCGGATCGAGGCCATGGGTGGAACCGTGGCGGCAGGTCCCAGCGGTTCGGGATTTCAGGTCCTGGCAACGATCCCAGACCCGGAGCTGCCATGATCGATGTGCTGCTCGTCGACGATCAGGAGATGCTGCGTTCCGCCCTGGCCACCATCCTTGGATCCGCGCCAGGGATCCGTCTGGTGGGCCAAGCTGGTGATGGCGCCACTGCCTATGACCTCGCGCGCCACAGCAAACCCGACGTCGTGGTCATGGATATCCGCATGCCGGGGATGGACGGCTTACAAGCCACCCGGCTGATCTGCGCGGACCCAGAGTTGACGCACACCCGCGTGCTGGTGCTGACGATGTTTGAGTTAGAGGACTATGTCTATCAGGCACTCAAGGCCGGGGCTGCCGGGTTCCTGCTCAAAGATGCCCCAGCGGCCACGCTAATCGATGCCATCGAGCGGATCCACGGCGGCGAATCCTTGCTGGCCCCGAGCATCATGCGTCAGGTCATCGCCCATTATGTGGCCGACCCCGTCACCCCGGCTCGACCGATTCCCCAGGTCACCCCTCGGGAGCGGGAAATCTGGCTGTTGGTGGCGCAGGGTCTCAGCAACTCCGAGATCGAGTCACAGCTGTTCATCAGCCACGCCACCTGCAAAACCCATATCTCGGCATTGCTGCGTAAAACGGGTTCCCGGGATCGTGCCCAACTCGTCGTCCACGCCTACCAATCTGGGCTGCTACCTGCCGGGGGCGGCAGCGCCGATTAGGGGACTAAGAGCGTCGAAATACCTTGTATTGGGTGGGTTGCACCCGGGGTCGGATGGTGAGCCGATCGATGTTGACATGTGCGGGACGGGTGGCCATCCAGCAGATCGCGTCGGCGATGTCGTCAGCGGTGAGCGCGTCGACGCCTTCATAGACGGCATCCGCCCGAGCCTGGTCACCACCAAATCTAGTCAGCGAGAACTCCTCGGTGTGAACCATCCCGGGAACGATCTCGGTGATGCGCACTGGCTGGTCGTACAGCTCCAGCCGAAGCGACTCGACGATGGCCCGAGCCCCAGCCTTCGCCGCACAGTATCCGGCACCGCCTTCGTAGCCGGCATCAGCAGCGACTGAGGTGACGAATACCGCAACACCTTCGCCCGCGATGAGTGCGGGCATGAGGGCCTTGGCCACCCGCCCGGTCCCCATGAGGTTGCTTTGAATCATGGTTTCCCAGGCCTCAAAGTCGGCTTCAATGGCGGGTTCCAGCCCTACAGCACCGCCAGCATTGTTGACCAGAACATCAAGACGCTCCCCCACTACCTGGGCGAGATTGGCCACATCCTCGGCTTTGGTGACATCGCAGGTCACCGCAACCCCGTCGATCTCCTGAGCTAGCGCCTGGATTCGATCGCTGCGCCGAGCGGCACAGATGACTCGAAAACCCTCCGCTGCTAGGCGTCGAGCGGTCGCTGCGCCGATACCGGAACTGGCTCCAGTGACAACTGCTGTTGGCATCGTTACTTCTCCCCCTGCGCTAGCTGTTGATAGGCCGTCTCAGAGGAGTCGCGCAGAAATTGGGCACAACGCTGCTGCTCCTCGGTCTCGCCGATACGGCCCGCCGCAAGGCTTAGCGCCCATAGAGCACGCAGAAACCCTCGGTTGGGTTCATGTTCCCAGGGCACATGGCCTGCGCCTTTCCACCCATTCCTGCGAAGCTGGTCAAGTCCGCGATGGTAACCAGTCCGGGCAAAGGCATAAGCACGGATCGCGCTGAGTTGATCCTCCTCACGCAAGGCCTGCTCCGCCAACAGCGCCCATCCCAGGCAGGATTCCGGGTGGGCGACGACGGCAGCCACCAGATCGGTGTCGTCGACCTCCGCAACCGGATCGACCGGAAGGAGGGTGGTGGTTGCGGCCATGAGGTTCAGGTGCGGCTCAGTCATTGCCCTAGCCTACGCAATCCTCTGCAGGCGCAACTGATGAGCCCAGCCTGAGCCTTCCTGAGATTCGGTGCCTTAACGTCGGGAGCCACCCCGGCTTAGTGGTTCAGCCTCGAAGAAGTTGGGTCTCGGCCGGCATACCCAAGGACTTTCACCCGCCTAGCAGCCCGGTTTCTGGTTGGGCAAATCAGCCGTCATTCGCCTGATTGAAGCGACGGGCTGCCGACCCTGCGCGACCTCATTGAACTCCCGCTGAGCAGCTGGGCAACAGCCACATTCTTTGCTATGTGATCGCTGTTGGCAGAGTCCTTAGGCCATGAGGGATACATGCATGTCAACGGCCTTCCTCGATACTGCCTAGGCGTTGCTGGTTCGACCCTGGCTACCCTGCTGCCCTGACACCACCAGCCAGTCCCCTGGTGTAGCCGCACGTTTTAGCCGAATAACTCGAGGGACACCGCCATCACCGCCATGCCAGCGATAAACCCGTACATCGCCAGGTGATGGCGCCCATATTCTTCAGCTGTGGGCAGCAACTCGTCGATGGAGATGAAGACCATCACCCCAGCGATGGCTGCGAAGACCAAACCAAGCAGCAGCGGCGACAGAAACGGCGCCAGCAGGGCATAGCCCAATAGTGCTCCCACCAGTTCCGCGAGCCCCGATATGGTGGCAATCCAAAACCCCTTTGCCCGGGATCTTGTTGCTTGGTGGATGGGGACAGCTACGGCCAATCCCTCGGGGATGTTGTGGATCGCAATAGCGATCATCACCGCCCAGGCCACCTCGGGTTCCTGCAGACCTGCGATGAAGGTGGCAAAACCCTCCGGAAAGTTGTGGGCGGCCAGTGCCACCGCGGTCAACACTCCGGTATGCATCAACGCTCGTTGCCGGTCGCGATCGTCAACAGTGCCTGGCTCGTGAGGGTTTATGGCTGCTGGCACTAATCGGTCAATCACGGCGATGATGGCGACCCCGCTGAAGAAGGCAGCCGCACTCCACCACCCGGCAGTCCCCTCACCCACCCCAGCCTCCAGGCTGGCCTTGCCCTTGGGCAAGATCTCCACCAGGGAGACGTAGATCATCACCCCCGCAGAGAACCCCAAGCCGATTGACAAGGACCGCTGGGAGTCTTGGTGTCCCAGCACTCCGATAGCTCCGCCGATGGCGGTCGATAGCCCGGCTGCTGCGGTGAGCGCCAACGCGAACCAAAAGCCCTCAACCATAATGAGAGGCTATCTCAATTCTGGGCGGGGTTCATTGACAGGCCAATGGCCAACTTACCCACGCGCCTGTGGGGGATCGTTTCTTCTACTCGTCGAACAAGTGCTCAGCAGCAACTTACCCACGCGCCTGTGGAGCACCGTACCCGCAGGTGTGAATAGGCAACCAATCTCGGGGTTTAGCCAGATATCGGGGGCGCACCATACCTGAGCCGGTGGGTGCTGGGGCGCTACCCCGGTTGCCCCACGCGCCCGGGGCGTCCAGGTCATAGACCGCGGTCTGGTCACCGCCGGACCCGGTTGCCCCACGCGACCGGGGTATCCACGCGGTGAGTAAGAAGGATGGGTTGCAGGAGTGGGGTTGACCCGCGCGCCCGGGGCGTCCACGAGAGATCCGATTTAACGTCAGGCACCAACCGCTCGATGGCCAGGTTGCCAACCTCTGGGGCGCACCTAGGGCGGATAAACGCCGGTGGGCGGCTGCATAACTGCAACCGCCCACCGGGTGAGGAGGTTTTCGGCTAGGCGCCGGTTCGAGGTAGTCCAGGCTTGGCCTTGACCGTGCACTCAGGCTGGGAGGCCTGGTAGCTGAAGGTGGCTGAGCCATCCTCATTCACAGTCCAGCCGGACGGAAGGTCATCGCGGTTGATGACATACCCGCTCTCGGGCGTGGCCGTGACAGTGATGGTGACCAGCTTGTTGTCCACCTTGATCTCCGGGGTGCCATAGACCAGTCCCGGAACCTGCGGCAGCTCAACCACGGGAACCGTCGGGGTGGGCGAGCCGGGTTTGCACACCGAGGGAGCGATCTTCGGAGTGACCACAGTCACCGGTGTGGGCTGCTGGCAGGAGGGCTGGGCCACAGTCTTGACGAAGGTAGCCTCGGTTCCGGAGACCCTGGTCCAGCCTTCACCCAGGGGACCACCAAACTGGTAGCCCTCAGCAGTGGTGGCCTTGGCACTGAAAGTGACCTGGCCGTTCTCGACTGTGTAGTTCACCTCGGAGTAGACCACGCCGGGGGTCTCAGCAGCGCTGATCGTCGGCTCACTCGGGGTGGTGGCATTAGCCGGGCAGGTACCTGCGTTCATCACCGGATCAGCCGGGGTGACGCAGCTAGGCACAGTCACCGAAGCGGTCAGTGAAGCGCCATCGGCGGTCTTAACCCAACCGGCGGGCAAGGTATCGGGGAGCACATAGGCGCTGCTGGCAGGCTTGGCGGTCACCGTGTAGGTGAACGAACCATTGGCGATCTCAGCCGCGGTGACCTCGTAGATCAGGCCGGTGGTTTGCGGCAAGGTGATCTCAGGCTGGGTGGGAGCTGTAGCGTCTGCCGGGCACACGCTCGCACCCACGGCTGGGGCCACCGGTTCAGCAACAATCGCCTCGCACACTGGTGCATCGACGGTCTTGGTGAACTCCGCCTCAGTAGCAGAAATCCGAGTCCACCCACCATCAACCAGATCCTGAGCAAAACTCTCCGGGAACTGCATATCCGCACCAACAACCTCAGCACGAGCAGTGAAGGTCACCTTCCCACCAGCAACCACCGGCTGCTGCACGTCATAACGCACACCCTCGGTCGGAGCAAACTCCCAACTCGGAGCCGTCGGCGCAGTCGCACCAACAGGACACACCCCAGCATCCAAGGTCGGCAACACCGGAGACACGGTCTTAGCGCAGGGCGCGGCGGGAACCTGTCCCTTGAAGGTCGCCACGCCGCTAGCCGCATCGACGGTCCAGCCAGCAGGCAGGTTGTCGGGGTCAACGGCGAAACTTGAACTGTCTGGGGTTGCGGTGACCTCGTAGACGAAGACGTCGCCTTCCAACACCGGCTCCTTTGACAGAGCATAGGTCAAACCGGCCGGGTGATCGCCGAAGCTGACCACCGGAGTGGTCGGGGTGTAGGAACCGACCGGGCAGACACTGGCAGAGGCGAAGGGCACGATGGGCACCATCTTGATTGGCGCGCACGCCGGGGCATCGATGGTCTTGGTGAACTCAGCCTCAGTCGCAGAAACCCGAGTCCACCCACCATCAACCAGATCCTGAGCAAAACTCTCCGGGAACTGCATATCCGCACCAACAACCACAGCACGAGCAGTGAAAGTCACCTTCCCACCAGCAACCACCGGCTGCTGCA
>JBHAEB010000214.1:0-11555 GCA_041855345.1 Arachnia sp.
GCGTTCATGGATGAACGGACCCTACTACCAGCCATTCCGACGCTTGCTGCTTCGGACCACCAGCATCGACACAATCCACACATTTGAATCTCGCTCGCTCGTATTCGGCGACATGGGTGTTTTGCAGGAATCAATTATTGTACATCTTACGGCCGGAAAGACACAGGGGAGCGTCCGCCTGTGCTCCTCTCTAGATCAAAATGACAAGATCGCAGAAAGAATAGTCCCAGGCCATCATGTAGTCACCCCCGATTTCATCTTTGTGCCCGCCAGCCCCGCAGACGCCGCTGCCGTGGCCTGGATGTCCAAGATAGATCACAGTCTGGCGGATCTCGATCTTAAGGTGTCGACTGGCCGAGTGGTAGATTTCCGCTCACGCGAATTATTGCGGACCTATCCGACATCGATTGATGCACCAATGGTGTATCCCGGTAACATCACTCAAGGAACAGTTATTCATCCACGAACCCAACTGAGTAAACCCCAGTGGTTCGATCCAGTTCCCGATGGCGCCAGCAGGCTTCTGGTGCCAGCTGGGACTTACGTCATCATCAAACGCTTCTCCGCCAAGGAGGAGCGGCGACGCATCGTGGCGGCGGTATGGTCGGACGACCGTCCCGCTGCCTTCGACAACAAACTGAATTACATCCACCAGAATGGTCATGGGATGGACCCCATGTTGGCCCAGGGCCTGGCCGTGTGGCTGAACTCGACTCCCGTCGATAGTTACTTCCGAGTATTCAGTGGGCACACTCAAGTCAACGCTTCCGATCTACGTCAGATGAAATTCCCTAGCCTGGAACAGCTTCTCGCGCTGTCGACCGCCAATACTGACCCCGATGAAGCTGTCTGTCAACTGATTGGAGCGAGGATGGCAGCAGCATGAGCACCGTCAATGAGGCCCGACAGATCCTAAATGCATTTGGTTTCGATCACAGACGAACTAACAATATGGCCGCCCGCACCCTCATGGCTTTGGCAGGTGTCGATACCGAGACACCCTGGTCCGCAGCTACCGGACATCGGCTGGGTGTGCGCGCCATCATGGATTGGATGCGGACACACCTAAGCCATCCCATCGCCGAGAACTCCAGGGAGACAGTTCGACGTTTCGTGTTACATCAGTTCGTCGATGTCGGTTTCTGCCTTTTCAACGATGACCACCCTTCTCGACCAACAAATTCTTCTAAAAACGTCTATCGACTGAACCCAGAAGCAGTGCTGGTGCTTCGACGCTTCGGCACCTCAGAGTTCTCAAGTGCAGTGTCAGAATACCTTTCTGACACCCCCTCCCTAATCGAAAAGTATGCTTCCCCTCGCTCGCTCACCCGGATCCCAGTAACCTTGCCAAACCGTGAATCCCTTGATCTTAAAGCGGGTGGCCAGAACACCCTCATCAAGGCGATGATCGAGGATTTCTGCGGCTACTTCGTACCCGGAGGCGAGGTCCTCTACGTTGGGGATGCAGATGCAAAATTACTGGTGTTTCACCGAGATCGTCTGGCCGAACTGGGGGTCCACTTAGATGATCACGGGAAATTCCCAGACCTGATCGTCTACCAGCCGCAACGTCATTGGCTCTTTCTCATGGAGGCGTGCAGCACCCACGGACCCATCGATCACATCCGCTACAGCGAATTGAGTCAACTGTTCGCAGCCAGTTCCGCTGGTTTGGTGTTCGTGTCGTGTTTCCCTGACCGCAGGACCATGCGCCGGTTTCTACCGGAACTGGCTTGGGATACGGAGGCATGGTTAGCCAGCGATCCCACTCACATGATCCACCTGAACGGGCATCGATTTCTTGGACCTGCTGCGGCCACGGACGTCGGGGCCAGCGGGGTCCCTTAGGGTGTGGCTATGACCACGCGTTCCTTGCCACCGGATTGGTTCCGTACTGACGCCATCATCGCGATCAGCTTTTCGGTCGTGGGCGCGTTCATGGCGTGGGTGACCATCCACTCACAGTTATTCACCAACTACCCCACTTCGATGGCCGTCCTGGTGGGCAGCGTGTTGATGGCGTTGCCGTTGGCCTGGCGGCGTCGTTACCCGCTCACAGTCGCGCTTCTGGTCAACGGAATCTACATCCTCTTCGGCACTACTGTCGGCATTGAGCTCTATGTCTCCCAGGTCATGTTGTTTCTCGCGGTCTACTCAGCTGGTGCTTGGAGTGGGAACCGTAGGCGTGCGTTCTGGACCCGCCTGCTCATTTGTATAGCGATGGCCATCTGGCTTTGCTATGGCATTCTTCGAGGCGATTCCCTAGGTAGTCTGATTGAGACGCTCAGCCTGACCTTGGTGCTATACCGGCTGATTCTGGTCACGGCCATCAATTTCTCCTTCTTCGTAGGTGCTTGGGTCTTCGGAAACCGAGCCTGGTCCCAAGCCATGGCCCGCGAACAACTAGAACAGGCATACCGCGATATCCGGGCTCTCAAGGATGAGTTGGTTGAGCATGCCGTCAGTGAGGAACGGATCCGTATCGCCCGGGAGTTGCACGACGTGGTGGCCCATCACGTCACCACCATGTCAGTCCAGGCTGCCGCCGCGCGACGGCTACTTCAACGGGATCCTGATCGCGCCACCGAATCCTTGAAACAGGTGGAGGCCAGCGCCCGGTTGGCGGTCAGTGATCTACGCACCATGGTGCTGACCCTGCGGGAAGGTGACCAAGAGCGAGAATCCCTTCCCACCTTGGCGCAACTCGACGATCTACTCGCCTCATCGCAGCAGGCAGGGGTCCAGGTTGAACTGGAGCGGATCGGGGAGCTACCGCCGCTCAGTCCCGCCCAGGAACTCACGCTATATCGCGTCGCCCAAGAGGCTCTCACAAATGTCGCTAAACACGCCGGACCGTTGGCAAGGGCGATCGTGCGGTTGCGGGCTCGATCACAGTCGGTCGAACTGGAGATTTCCGACACCGGGACAGGAAGTGACCGTTCACTTCCCGGTACCGGCACTGGGCTGATAGGTATGAAGGAACGCGTCGCTGCTTTGGGAGGCACATTGGAAGCCGGTCCAAAACCGCGAGGCGGATTCCTGGTCCGCGCCGAAATCCCGACAGGAGAACGCCCATGATCCGAGTCCTGCTAGTCGACGACCAGCCCCTGATCCGCACTGGCTTCAAAACCATCCTGGAGACTGAACCCGGTATCGAAGTCGTCGGCGAGGCCAGCGACGGTGCTGAAGGGGTGGCCAAAGCCCTCGAACTCGACCCCGATGTGATCTGCATGGATGTTCAGATGCCGCGGGTCAACGGCATTGAGGCCACCCGTCAGCTCACTGCACAGGGTTGCCGAGCCGCCATTTTGATTCTCACCACCTTCGACCGCGACGACTTTCTGTTTGAAACCCTCCAAGCCGGGGCCTCGGGGTTTCTGTTGAAAACCGCTGAGGCGGAGCAGCTCATTGAGGCTGTTGAGGTGTTGGGGAACGGCGATGCGTTACTCTCCCCGCAGGTGACCCGCCGAGTAATCGAACGTTTCGCTGCGACGCCAGCGGCCGCGCCCAACGATAAGACGGTGGATGTGCTCACAGAACGAGAACGCGATACCTTGCTGTGCTTGGCTCGGGGATTGACCAACGCCGAGATCGCGGCCGAGTTATTCGTCAGCACCGAAACCGTCAAAACCCATGTCTCCCATATCCTCACCAAGCTCAGCCTGCGAGACCGCATCAGCGCAGTCATCTGGGCTTACGAAAACGGTTTAGTAGAGCCCCGTCCGTAACTGTCAAGGGGTGTTGGGCCGGGGACGGTCGTCGCGCGTCAATACGCCGTAGCCATCGAACAGCCGTCCGTAACTGTCCAGGTGTGTTGAGCTGGGGACCCCAACTGAGTGATCCGCCACCACCCCAATGGCAGCCGCTACACCAGATCAGAGGCATGGTGAGCCGACGTACCTGACAGTGCTGCGGCATGATCCATTCACAACTGCCCCGACCCCTCACCCGCAGGGCATCGTCAACCGCCGTATCGGACAGTGCTACGGCGGGTTCTCGACAGCAATACCTCTGTATCCCGCCGAATCCGAGTACTTGAGTCTGTGGCCCGTTCTGGGGTTGGGGACGATAGCCGCGATGCGGGATCGCGGATTCGGGTGGGTGCACCGACAGAAGGATCGATGTGCCGAGGAGGACGGATCCAGCAGGTTTGGCTTTGGTTGCTGTGCCCGACCTGCTGCGCTGTTGAGGGGGCTGGATATTGCCCCGGCAGTACCTGCGGTCGGGGTCATTCGCTGATCTGAGTCACACCTGGCTACTCCCAACACTGCTAGTGGGGTGGCTCTTCCCCCTCCGCTCACCTCCTCCCCCGCTCGGGGGAAGCCAGGATTTCCCCCTGGCGCGGGACGCGGCAACCAGCCTTCCAGTCATAGCGTTTAACCATGATCAGCGTTAAGAATGTCCACCGATTCTTCGGAGACAAACACGTCCTCAAGGACGTCTCCTTTGACATCAAGCCAGGGCTCATGACTGGCTTCGTCGGTGGTAACGGAGCCGGTAAGACCACCACTATGCGCATCATCCTGGGTGTCCTGGGAGCCCATGAGGGGCAGGTGCTGGTGGACGGCAAACCCATCACCTTGGATCAGCGCGCGGCCATCGGCTATATGCCGGAGGAACGGGGGCTCTACCCCAAGATGAAGGTCATCGATCAGTTGGTCTATCTGGGGCAGTTACATGGCATGGCTGCCGACGATGCCCGACGTCACGGCCTGGAGCTGCTTGAGCGGCTACACCTGCACGGCAAACCCACCGATACCCTGGAGTCGTTATCCCTCGGCAACCAGCAGCGAGCTCAGATCGCCGCGGCGCTGGTGCATCGTCCCGCCGCACTGATCCTGGATGAACCATTCTCCGGACTTGACCCGGAGTCCGTCGACATCACCGTCGAGGCACTCCGTGAAGTCGCGGCCACCGGCGCCCCCGTGCTCTTCTCCTCCCATCAGCTCGACGTGGTCGAGCGGCTCTGTGACCGGTTAGTCATCATCTCTGACGGCGTCATCAAGGCCCACGGCACTCGCGAAGAACTATTAGCTAAAGGCCGCGGCACCGAATGGGAACTGGAAACCAACGCCGACACCGGCTGGGTTCGAGACCTAGGTGTTGAGGTCCTCCACTTCGACGGCGGCTATGTCCGCTTCAACAGCATCGACGAATCGGACGCCAATCGGGTTTTGACTGAAGCACTATCCCGAGGCGCCGTCACCCGATTCGGTCGGGTTACCCGCAGCTTGCACGAGATCTACAAGGAGATGGCACAGTGAATATGCACAGCAACCGCCCCTCATTCTGGGCCACCGCAGGAATTGTCGCTAAACGCGAAGTAGTCACCAGGTTCTTGTCCAAATCCTTCATTATCTCCACCTTGCTGACGCTGGGGCTCATGCTGGCCCTAGTCATCGTCGGACCTCAACTGAGTCGGTGGATGCAGGGCTCCACTACCATCGCAGCCAGCAGCGAATTCGCACCAGCACTGGCCGCTCTACCCAATGTCGAAGTGACCACGGTCGCCGACGATAACGCCGCGATTGAATTGGTGACCGACGAAACCGTCAAGGCCGCCGTCGTCACTGACACAACCAGCCCCCTAGGCTACAAACTGGTGGCCCTTGAACAGGAACCAGACAGGCTGATTACGATGCTGTCGGTCAGTCCTCAGGTCGAGATCCTGCAACCCAGCGATAACAATATGGGCGTCGTCCTTACCCTGTCACTCGGGTTCGGGATAGTGTGGATGATGGCCGCCATCACCTACGGCATGAGCATCGCGCAATCAGTGGTTGAGGAGAAGCAGACACGAATCGTGGAGATTCTGTTGGCGAGCATCACTTCTAAGGCATTGCTCACCGGCAAGATTCTTGGAAGTTCTGCGGCCGCCTTGACGCAGGTGCTCGCTATCGCAGTGACAGCCCTCATCGGTATTGCGCTTAATGGCTCTGATCTCCCAATTAGCGGGTTAAGTATCCCGATCACATGGTTCGTCGTACTCTTCGTTTTCGGATTCCTCATGGTCGCCGCTATGTACGCCGCAGCTGCTGCCTTGGTCAGCCGATCTGAAGATCTCAACAATGTGCTCCAGCCCTTTGTCTGGGTCGTGATGCTGCCTTATATGGGTATCGTGATGGCAGCTAGCAATCCCACAGCACTCGCTGTCATGAGCTATATCCCAATTTCTGCCCCGGTAGCTGTCCCAGTTCGTGTATTCATGGGCCAAGGGGCGGCATGGGAGCCCTTCCTCTCCCTGGTGATCCTCGTCGTCTCGACGGCAGCGATCGTGTGGTTGGCCGCCAAGATTTACGACCGCGGCCTACTGCGCACCGGCGCCCAGATGAAGTGGAAGGAGGCTCTTAAGGCCGAGGCCTAATCGTTCCCCACAGTGGGTACTGTCCTCCACGTGCACGACAAGCCGCGGTGTGGCCCCCGTCACATCGCGGCTTGTTCGTTTTCCACGCTTCCAGCCCACAGCGGTAGATACGATGCCAAGTGCTCGCCGAGGAACGCGAATCGGCTGGTGTCCTTGATCGACGCACCGGCTGGCTAGGGCTTACGAAACACCGTCGGTGCCCTCGTGTTACTACCACCCCATGACACCGACCCGCTCTCCTCGCCGCCCTCGACGCCGTTTCTTGGACCGGCCCGTCGCCACCCTTGAAATGAATTCGTGAGGATGAAGCACGTTGGCGGTCAGCTCCCCTAGGCCGCCTATAGCCCCTATCTGATACTCCCGTAGCCCCTATCTGGTACTAGGGTGAGGCCACATCGATTCGTGAGGTGATGCTATGTCTCCACAGGCAGTCGGTTTCGCACTGCTGGTTCTTGGTGCCGGGCTACTGATCGGCAAGATCATCCGGGTGAAGGTCCGCTGGGTGCAGAACCTGTTCCTCCCCAGCTCCATCATGGGTGGTGCCATTTTGTTACTGCTCGGGCCGCAGGTACTGGGGAGAGTCCCAGGGCCGTGGGGGGAGAACGGCATCTTCACTGAACCGATGGTCGCCACCTGGTCCGCCCTTCCTGGGCTGCTGATCAGCGTGGTGTTCGCCACGATGTTCCTAGGACAGGACATTCCTTCCCCGAAACAGGCAGCAAAATTGGTGGGGCCCCAGCTCGCCCTTGGAACCGCCTTCGCGTCTTCTCAGTATGTAGTTGGGCTACTGATAGCGGCCTTGATTTTGGTTCCGATGTTCGCAGCCTCCCCCATGACCGGTGCCCTGATCGAAATGGCTTTCGAAGGCGGGCATGGCACTGCCGCTGGCATGCGGGAAGTCATGGTGAGCCTCGGCTTCCAGGAAGGCGCCGACCTGGCTGTTGGGTTGGCTACGGTTGGCCTGGTCAGCGGCATTGTCGTCGGTATTGCCTTGATCAACTGGGGGGTGCGCACCGGAAAGACGGAGATCCTCAAGGGCGATGTGCAATTATCCGTTGAGGAACAGAAGGGGCTTTTCCGCAAAGATGAGTACTACTCGGCCGGCAAACTGACCAGCCGCCCCGCGTCCGTGGAGCCGTTATCCCTCCACATGGCGATCATGGCGGTGGCGATCCTGATCGGGTGGGTCATTTTGGAAGCCTTGCGTTGGATCGAGCAGGCCACCTACGCCCACATCATGCTAGACGAGAACACCCCATTGGAGATTTTCGCCTACGTTCCCCTGTTCCCCATGGCTCTGCTGGGTGGAGTCATCCTGCAAGTAGCAGCCAAGGCCCTAGGGGTAGCGAGATTCATCGATCCGCAGATGATGCTTCGAATCCAGGGATGGGCACTTGATTTTCTCGTAATCTCAGCCATCACAACCCTGTCAATCAAAGCGGTTGGTCAAAATATCGTCGCCTTTATGTTGCTCTCACTCGGCGGAATCCTGATCAACGTTCTCCTATTTGTATGGCTAACCCCCCGGGTGATTGGCCGCTACTGGTTCGAGCGCGGCATTGGGGACTTCGGACAGTCCATGGGCGTCACCGCTACTGGCGTGATCCTGATGCGCATCACTGATCCAGATGCCACTTCCCCAGCCTTTGAGGCCTTCGGTTATAAACAACTCATCTTTGAGCCATTCTTTGGCGGCGGTCTCGTCACGGCCCTCGCGATCCCCGTTATTTATTTGACAGGAATCTGGCCGCTCTTCTTTGTCATGCTAGCCGTGTTCATCGCATCGATCGCGATTGGACTGTTTTATTTCGGCCCGCGCGAACAACGAGACCGTGAAAACTACCTGAAGGATCACAGCGCCGCATCGAAGACTCTTTAGACGTTTATTCGTGCATCTCACACCACCCCTTGGGCAGGTGATGGGTCGGCGAATAGGTCGCCTGTGAATATGCCCTTAGCCCACGCTCCCTGTCGAGGGTCACTACCTGGCAGTTACCGCCGCCGTGCGAGCGCGATCCCTGTGGAGGGTTACAGCACAGCACCGGGACGGTAAGCCGCCGCCTCGGGGTATTGCTGTGTGATCTGGCCGACTGCTTCGACGATCCGCGCCACCTGAGTCGTGGCAGTCCCCGCCAAGGAAAGCGGTTCGGTCACGAGCGCCGCCAGTTCGTCACGACCAAGCCCCAAGCGAGCATCGGCGGCCAGCCGATCCAGCAGGTCATTGGTCTTCAGGCCCTGCCGCATTTCCAAGGCCACGGCGACGGCATGTTCCTTGATGGCCTCGTGTGCCTCCTCTCGGCCAACGCCCTTACGAACAGCGGCCATCAGCACCTTGGTGGTAGTCAAGAACGGCAGATAGCGGTCCAATTCGGCGGCGATGACCTGGGGGAACGCCCCGAAGTCAGCCAGCACGGTCAGGAAGGTTTCAAACAATCCATCGAGGGCGAAGAAGGCGTCAGGCAAGGCGACGCGACGCACGACAGAGCAGGAAACATCGCCCTCGTTCCACTGATCCCCAGCAAGTTCCCCGACCATCGCAACATAGCCGCGCAGGATGACCGCCATGCCGTTGACCCGCTCGCAGGATCGGGTGTTCATTTTGTGGGGCATGGCGGAGCTGCCAACCTGGCCCTCCTTGAAGCCCTCGGTCACCAGTTCCAGGCCGGCCATAAGGCGGATTGTGGTGGCGATGTTCGAGGGGGCGGCTGCGGTCTGGGCCAGTGCGGTGACCACGTCATAGTCGAGGCTGCGGGGGTAAACCTGGCCGGTGGAGGTCAGGACCTTGGTAAAGCCCAGCTCAACGGTCACTCGTCGCTCCAACTCGGCTAGCTTCTCGGCATCGCCGCCCAGAAGATCGAGCATGTCCTGGGCGGTACCGACGGGGCCCTTGATGCCGCGTGCCGGGTAGCGGGCGATCAGCTCGTCGATGCGCGTGTAGGCCACCAGCAACTCGTCGGCAGCGGTGGCGAAGCGTTTTCCGAGGGTGGTGATCTGTGCGGCGACGTTGTGGGAGCGGCCGGTGATCGGCTGTTCGGCCCAGGTGACGGCCAGACGGGCCAGGTTGGTCAGGGCGGCAACAACCCGGTCGCGGATGATCCGCAGGGAGGCCAACACCTGGTATTGCTCGATGTTCTCGGTCAGGTCGCGGGAGGTCATGCCCTTATGGACGTGCTCGTACCCAGCCAGGTCGTTGAACTCCTCGATGCGGGCCTTCACATCGTGCCGGGTGATACGTTCCCGGGCGGCAATGGCATCGAGGTCCACTTGCTCAACGACGGCCTCATAGGCCGCGATCACCTCGTCGGGGTTGGCGCCGCCAAAGTCGACTCCCAGGTCACGCTGGGCGCGCAGCACCGCCAGCCACAGCCGTCGCTCTGCGATGACCTTCGCTTCAGGCGCCCAGATGGCGCGCATCTGGGCGGACGCGTAACGGGTAGCCAGCACATTTGGGACGCTCATGGGCCCAACTCTATTGGCTGGCCAGCATCGGAGGTTAGTCCGCGATGGCGATGACGTGTTCCGGCTTGAAGGCCACCTGATCTCCGTAGACCACACCCACCAGGTCGAAGGGGTCGTTATCCAGGGTGCCGAGGTAGCCGTCAGCGGTGCGCTCAGTGACGATGACCCACATCCGCTCGACACGTGCCCCACCGTCGGCCTTGCTGCCTCTGAAGATCAGCTTGACGATATCGCCGGGGTTGAGCGACGAACGGGCCTCAGCCGACGAGATAGGGAAGGTGTCGGGGTGCTCGGCGTTCACCGCCTCGCCGTCATCCAGGGAGTATGGGGAAGTCATGCGGGGGAGCTTAGCAAACCCAAACTTATGGCCGGGATCCCAGACGAGGTGACGCGGCGGCCCCGATCCCGCCCGTCACTTCACCCACATCCACTCGGGATCCCAGGTGTGAGCCAGCAGTTGCAGCTATGCGTCGGCTTTCTCAGGCTCCGGGGACTCTTCCTGGAACTCCGGCAAACTGGCCTTCAACCGATCGATCTGCCCCTGGACATCGTCGATGACTTCTTGCTGATGGTCCCACTCTTCCAGGAAGTAGCAATCCTCGAAATCGGGATTGATCATGTTCTGGAGAATGGTGATCATCTTGCGCGCCACCTCATGCCGGTCGAAGTCGAGGGGAACCACGTAGGGGTTGTCGAAACAGCTCACCACATGGGCCGCGGCCCGGATCTCGTCATAGGCCTCATCGTCCCCATAGTCGAATTCCTTCACCAGCTTGGTGATGCCCTTGAACGCCTTGGCCCCCTTCTTCTCCCAGAACCAGCCAAACCAGTCAGCGGCTCCGTCGTTCTCGTAGTAGCGGTATCCCCAAGCGCCCATGGCAAACCTCTCTATGTGTTAGGGGTAGTCAATGGTCGTGCAGCCTAGCCGGACGGCGTGACACACCACAGTCAATGCGTCATGCTCATACCAGCCTCGACCTCGATGACGCCGTGGCTATCGCCCGCACCGCCGCCGACCACGTCGAAGATGCGCCCTGCCTCCCGAGGCATCGGGCCGGGTCCACGCTCAAAGAACCCGGAGGTGCCGGGGCTCGGCACCACGCACCGCTCGAGTCGATATCCGCTGATCTAGCGTGGTGAACGACGCATCGTGCGCAACGGCCATCGCCAGCAGGTAACAGTCGGGAATCTGTCGATGCCCCAACACGTGCTTCCACACTACGGTGTCGGAACCCACCAGAGTTACGTCGTCTGGCCACCACAGCGTGTCTCGCTTCGAGTAGACATACTGCATAGCTTGTCGCGCACCTTGGAAATTTGTGGGGGAAGCACCAAGGAACGTAGGGGTGTTCAAGATCCGGAGAACGCCGTTTTCGACCGTCGGACACACGGCCAATCTGAGGTCCGGATCAGCCATGAAGCTACGTGCAGTCTCATGATGCACATGCTCCGCAGCAAGTAGTGCAACCCACACATTGACATCCAGCAGATGGCGCACTGTCAGTCCTCGTCAAGCAGCGCGTAGACGTCTTCGCTCGTAATCTGCCTTCCAGGCCTCCGACCCAGCAAAGTGAACTCACCTGTGGCTGGAAGACGCTCCTCCACCGTCTGCTGGGCCCCCCTGCGCACCAACCGAGACACGGCCTCCCCAAGGGTGAGCCCTTCGCGCCGCGCAAGCTCGCGAGCGGCCACGACCGCCTCTTCATCAAGGCTCAGCGTTGTTCTTCCCATA
>JBHAEB010000215.1:0-3138 GCA_041855345.1 Arachnia sp.
AATCCGCAGGCATTGCTGTATCGACAGGGGAGCGGATCACCGTCTTCAAAGACATGGGGTTGGTATCCCAGGTCTTCGATGAGGCGACGCTGTCCTCATTGAAGGGCCGCCTCGGCATCGGCCACACCCGCTACTCCACCACCGGGGCCTCGGTATGGCACAACGCCCAACCGACGTTCAGGGCCACCAGCCACGGAGGGCTCGCCCTGGCCCATAACGGGAATCTCACCAACACCAACGAGCTGGAGCAGTGGCTACACCAACTCGATCCAGCCCTACGAGTGCCTGAGAAAAAGGCCATGGACTCCACCAATGACACCTCCCTGGTGACCGCGTTGATGTGCTCCTTCGGCGATGAACCCATCGACGACGTCGCCATGAGGGTGTTGCCACAACTCCGCGGTGCGTTCTGCCTGACCTTCATGAATGAGCACACCCTCTTCGCCGCCCGTGACCCTCAAGGAGTCCGGCCCCTGGTGCTGGGGCGGCTGGCCACTGGCTGGGTGGTGGCATCCGAAACTGCGGCCCTAGACATCGTAGGGGCGAGTTTTGTTCGGGAGGTGGAGCCTGGCGAGTTCATCGCCATCGACGAGGGCGGTATCCGCAGCCGACGCTTCGCTGAGGCCCAACCCAAGGGGTGCCTCTTCGAATATGTTTACCTGGCGCGCCCCGACACCACTATTGGGGGCCGCAGCGTCCACGCCACTCGCGTCGAAATCGGACGGATCCTGGCCCGCGAACATCCCGTCGAAGCCGATCTAGTCATCCCCACCCCCGACTCTGGAACCCCCTCAGCCATCGGCTACGCCGAAGGCTCAGGTATCACCTTTGGCCTAGGACTGGTCAAGAACGCCTATGTTGGGCGGACCTTCATCCAACCCAGCCAAACCATCCGACAACTCGGCATCCGGCTGAAACTCAATCCGCTACGCGAGGTCATTGCCGGTAAACGCCTGGTTGTGGTGGACGATTCCATCGTTCGAGGCAACACCCAACGAGCCCTCGTTCGAATGCTCCGAGAGGCAGGAGCCACCGAAGTCCATGTGCGCATCTCCTCACCGCCGGTGGAGTGGCCTTGCTTCTACGGCATCGACTTCGCCACCCGTGCTGAACTGATCGCGCCCGGACTCAATGTCGAGGAGATCTGCCGCTCAATCGGTGCCGACTCGCTGGGTTTCGTCTCCCTGGAGGCCCTCACTGAGGCCACCCACCAGCCTGCTGCCACCCTATGTCGCGCATGTTTCGACGGTCGCTACCCGATCGGGCTGCCCAAAGGGCAGGCTGAACTACTTCACCTGGAGGAATCATGAGTCAGTCCGCCTATGCCGCAGCCGGTGTCGATATCGAGGCGGGGGATCGCGCCGTCGAATTGATGAAGACCGCCGTGGCCCGTACCCGTCGTCCCGAGGTGCTGGGGGGATTGGGTGGTTTCGCCGGATTCTTCGACGCCTCCGCACTGAAGAACTATCGGCATCCGGTGCTCGCCACCTCCACCGACGGCGTGGGCACCAAGGTCGCTATCGCCCAAGCCATGGATCGCCACGACACCATAGGCTTCGATCTGATTGGCATGCTCGTCGACGATCTGGTGGTTACTGGCGCCGAACCCCTCTTCGTCACCGACTACATCGCCTGCGGCAAGGTAACTCCCGAGCGCATCGCAGCGATCGTCAGCGGCATCGCCGAGGCCTGTGTGGTGGCAGGCTGCTCCCTGGTAGGCGGGGAAACAGCTGAACATCCTGGCCTCCTGCAACCCCACGAATATGACATCGCCGGGGCCACTACCGGAGTGGTGGAACGCGACCAGATTCTGGGCCCCGATCGCATCTGCACCGGAGACATCGTGCTGGCAATGGCCTCCTCCGGGCTGCATTCCAATGGCTATTCGCTGGTGCGCCATGTGTTTTTCAACCAAGCCGGTTGGGCGCTGGACCGTGAGGTTCCAGAGTTCGGGCAAACCCTCGGCGACGAGCTACTGACCCCCACCAAGGTCTACGCCCTTGACGTGCTGAATCTCATCCGCGCCGTCGAATGCCACGCCTTCAGCCACATCACCGGCGGGGGGCTAGCCAACAACCTCGCTCGGGTGATCCCAGAGGGCAAGAAGGCGGTACTGCGTCGCGACTCCTGGACCCCACCGGCGATCTTCCAGCTAGTGCAACAATTGGGTCAGATCAGCCAGCCCGATATTGAGGCCACCTTGAATATGGGGGTTGGCATGGTAGCGGTGTTGCCGGAAAGCAGCGTCGATGAGGCCATCACATTCTTGGCTGGACGCGGTGTTCACTCCTGGGTTCTGGGTAGAATCGAGGATCACGTGGGGGCTGGCGCCGCCGAACTCATCTAAAAATGAGCTAGTTCTCATCTTAGCTGTGCTGTTCTTTCACCCCTGGGTGGTCTCATTGACCCATCAAGCCGATAGGAGTTGAGATGAAGCGCATCCCCGCCCTGCTCGGGGCATCCTTGGCAGTGCTCATTCTGGGCAGCGGCGGCCTGCTGGTGGCACTGGCATTGGCCTCCCACCCTGAAGGCGCCCCAGAGGACCTCGGCCCAGCCATCTCAGCTACCGCATCCTCCTCGCCGCAACCAGCTGTGGAACCCAGCACCGTCACCACCGCGCAGCCCGCCGAGGCTGAAGACCTAGAAGACGACGAGGCCACCCCCGCTCCAGCTGCCACAACCCAGGCCGCCGACACCAGCGGCGGTACAACTGGCACCGGCAGTTCAGGAACCACCGCCACCGACGATGATTCCGATGATTCCGGAACTGTCGCCACCGATACCGACGATGACTCCGACGACAGTGGCAGCACGGATGCTGACAGCGGCGGCAGCAGCGAGTCAGACAGCAACGACGACGGCGGCGAGGACAGCGACGACGGCGACGGCTGAGCCAGTCGGCTACGCGAGGCGGTAGCCGACGCTGTGTTGTTTGTGGTGGTGATTGTGGTGGTGCGGGGTGTCGGCTACGCGAGGCGGTAGCCGACACCCCGCACAGTCTCGATGCGTTCCTTGCCTAGCTTTGATCGTAGGTGACGTACATAGACATCCACCACATTGGATTCCGGGTCGGCGTCGTAGCCCCAGGCGTGGCTGAGTAACTGCTCCCGGGTCAGCACCTGCTCCGGATTCCGCAAG
>JBHAEB010000216.1:0-22377 GCA_041855345.1 Arachnia sp.
GGCCGAGGGAGTATTGTTTGACATCGCGCATGCACCACTAGCTCAACTGGCAGAGCAGCTGACTCTTAATCAGCGGGTTCAGGGTTCGAGTCCCTGGTGGTGTACTGGGATGAATCAACCCTCCCGCGCACCACTAGCTCAACTGGCAGAGCAGCTGACTCTTAATCAGCGGGTTCAGGGTTCGAGTCCCTGGTGGTGTACATCGTGTTAGGCCCCGGATTGCCGGGGCCTTTATCGTTGTTCAGCGGTGACGTCCCATCCGAGACAGGGCCACAGCAACGACGATGATCCCCACGGCCACCCCGCCAATGATGGCAAGCCGATCGGTTCGCCACCCGTTCTCGTCGCGTAACCCTGCCTTCGCAGACTCGAACTCGCCGCGGACAAAGGACTTGGCACCATCAACGGTGCGGCGGGCCACATTCTCAGGGCGAACGCTCTCTACAACATCACCCATGGCGCTGGCCAACGATTGACGATTTGCAGCTAACTCAGCGCGTAGCGCCTCAATGCTCCGGGTGTCCTCGTTGTCCATTGCTTCCCCTTCGTAGGCCTTCGGTCGTCGCACAGTACTGGTCAATCATGCCCCGAGTCGAGGCCTCGCGCAGTGAACTCGCCACCAGCAGCTAGGGCATCAACCAGCGTCCTAAGCTTAGAACGCCGACTAGCAGCATTACACTGACCCCCATGACTGCGCGCCTGACCCCCGGCTCCACTGCCCCAGCTTTCACCCTCCCTAACGCCGCCGGGCAGCCCGTGTCCCTGTCCGACTACGCTGGCAGCACCGTCATCGTGTATTTCTATCCCGCCGCAATGACCCCAGGATGCACCACCCAGGCCGTCGATTTCACCGCAGCCGCTGAGGCCTTCGCCGACGCCGGATACACCATCATCGGTATTTCCCCAGACTCGGTGGAGCGGCTAGCTCAATTCACTGCCACCTCCGATGTGAGCTTCCCGCTCCTGTCCGATCACGCCAAGGACACCCTCAACGCCTACGGCGCCTATGGCACCAAGAAGCTCTACGGCAAGGAAATCGAAGGGGTGCTGCGATCCACCTTTGTCATCGACGTGGCCGCCGATGGCAGCGGTACGATCCGCGTGGCCCAATACAACGTGCGCGCCACCGGTCATGTCGCCAAACTACGTCGCGAACTCGGTGTCTGACCATTTCCTCACCCTGGATGCCGCAGTTGGCGACGGGGTCACCACCGAGTTGGAGATTAAACGCTCCCGCTTCATCACCCAACTAACCAGGGTCACGACCGAGGCTGAGGCCCGAGCGGTAATTGAATCACGGCGCTCGCAATACTTCGATGCCCGCCACCATTGCTCGGCCTTCGTGCTGGGAGCAGATGCCCGAACCGCCCGCTCCTCCGACGATGGGGAGCCCGCCGGCACTGCGGGGGTCCCGATGCTGACCGTGCTCACCAGTCAGGGACTCACCGACGTGGTCGCTGTCGTCACCCGCTATTTCGGCGGCATCAAACTCGGTGCCGGTGGCCTGGTGCGGGCCTATTCTGAGGCGGTTGCCCAGGCGGTCGCGAGAGCGGGAACACGACGAGTGGAGCTGCGTCAGATCTTGACCATGGATGTGGACTTCGCCGCCATCGGCACCATCGAAGATGCGCTGCGGGCAATGGTGTTACCCTCCGGGGCTGCCGTCGTGGTTGAAGGTGTGGAGTGGTCGAGTTGCGCCCGATTGAGTGTTGCAGTTCCAGTGACAGCGGTCACTGAGTTTGAGCATGCCCTAGCCGCCCTCTCCGCAGGGTCCCTCCAGGCGACGCCGACGGGCCAGCGGTGGGTCGATTGCCGTTAGCATCCTGACATCGTCATAGCGTGATGCTGAGCAACCCCAGATGCGGTGCCTAGAGCCTTCACCTGGCTGGCGTCACTACCCCAGTGGCAGTTCACTGGTCCCCTCATCATTCAGCCACCCACCGCCCCTTCTGGGAACTCGGTAGGCCCACGGACTGCACATCACCCAAGGATTCAGCCATCCACGCCCGGCTCCGGGCACTCTGCTGCTACAAGCCCTAGCGCACTAGGCCCAGCAACACCCCAGGCTTCGAACACAGTGTGAGTTCAACGGCATTCACGTCGCCCTCATGGGTGGGCCACCGTAGAACCGCGAGGAACCGACCTATTGAGGCCGCCGGGAAGACCAAGGCCACCTGCGAGGCTGCCGCCGTAGAAACCCAGTGAGCCACCGCAGCATCGCGAGGAACCGACCCATTGAGGCCGCCGGGAAGACCAAGGCCACCTACGAGGCTGCCGCCGTAGAACCCCGAGGAACCGACCTATTGAGGGGCTGCGGCCCTAATCCTGGTTATCAAAGCGGCCACTGACGGCAGGGTGGCTGAGTATCAACACCAGCAGGAATCCGATGCCAGCCACCCAGGCCAGCCATGCCTGGTTGACGATAGGCAGCGCAATCCCTGCCGCCACGACAACCACTAGCAAGGCCATCCGTAGATATTTCAGCATCGCGGTCTCAATTCAATTCATCCAAGGACCTGCAACCTAGCGTTCAGCCGCCAACACCGTCGCGAAGGCGCCCTGGGGCTGCGACTCAACGTCTGCGGCTGATTGGCTGTCTGGCTGCGGATCATGACCTGACCCGGGTTTCGACGAGGTGTCGGCTGGCTGAGGGGTAGACGGGCGAGGGTCGTCGCCAAACATCGACCGGCGACCCTCAAAGGCACGACCCAGCGTGATCTGGTCGGCATAGTCGAGGTCAGAGCCAACGGGTAGTCCGGAGGCGGGACGGGTGACGTGGACACCAAAGTCCCGCAGCATACGGCTGAGATAGGCGGCGGTGGCCTCACCCTGGGTATCGGGGTCAGTGGCCAAGATCACTTCTGCGACGACCCCATCGGCCAGGCGCAGGAAGAGTTCCCGGGTGCGCAGATCCCCTGGCCCTCGGCCGTCGATGGGTGAGATGGAGCCACCCAGCACGTGGTAGATGCCACGGAACTCGCCGGTGCGCTCGATAGCCAAGACGTCCTTGGATTCTTCAACAACACACAGCACTGAGCGGTCACGACGCGGGTCGCGACAGACCCGGCATCGCGTCTCCTGGGAGACGTTGAAACAGACCTCACAAAATTGCGCGGCCTCTTTGACCCGACGCAGCACCTCGGCAAGCTGGAATACCTCCTCTTCAGGAGCGTCCAGCAGATGGAAAGCGATCCGTTGAGCGCCACGAGGCCCGATACCGGGCAGCCGACTCAACTGGTCGATGAGATCTTGGATAGGTCCTTCGTACAAGATCAGAAACCCATTCCCGGAATCTGGGGGGCGGCATTCTGAGCGGCCTGGTCGGCCTTCTTCCGCGCCGCGCGATGGGCCGCCACGATCAACGCGGACAAGCTCTCGGTGTCCTCTGGATCACAAGCTGCTGGGGAGATCGTCACATCAACGAGGTCCCCGAGACCGGTGACCTTTACCCGAACCAGGTCTCCCCCAGCGGTCGCCTCGAACTCCTGGTTCGCCAGCGAATCGCGGGCAGCCAGCATCTGCTGCTGCATCTGCTGGGCCTGTGCCATGAGGGCATTCATATCGAGTCCGTCGAACATCGAAGTCCTTTCGTCGCGCTCCATGATAGGAGCTTTAGAGATACCCCCAACATTTCAGCTGGTGGAATCTCACCCCTGCTCCTCATTCAACACTTCAGCACCGAGTTCCCGCATCAGTAGCGATGCCGCAACGGCTTGGGCATCTTCGAGGGCCTCATCGTCGTCAGCGATCTCCGGCTCGGTTTCCCACTTGGTGTTCTCCCGCGAAGCCTCGGGTCGTGGCCTGGGTGCGGTCGTCGTGACCGCCTGAGGTCGCGAGGCTGCTGCCGGCTCGGGCGGTGGGCTCGTCGGGGATGCTGCGGGTTCGCTGGGTTGGGTGGCAGCGGGAGCCTCGGCAACTGGTTGTTGTTGCCGAGGTTGACTGGGCTGGGTTGGTGCCGACGACGCAGGCGGCGGTGAGACCTGAGGGCGAGGCTGAGGTGGTGTCGCCTGGTCGTCCCCCGACATGACGGCCTGGATCCGTAATTCGACGCCGATCACTTCGATGATCGCATCAGTGAGCAGATCCGAAATCCCGTTGGCGGCATAATTCTCACGGGCACCGACGTCGCTGAAGCCCAACAGCAATTGCCCATCCACGACGTCCAGAACCTGGGTCTTGGTGCTCAGCAGCAGATGGGCGTAACGGCGGCGACTCTTCACCTCGTCAAGTACGTTCGGCCACACTTGTCGCAGTTCGGCAGTGGTCAGCGAGGCGACAGGTCGAGAGGCGACCCGACGCTGGGAGCCATCCTGCCCCGGTTGGGGCCTTGGGGTGGGCATGCCAGCTGGTGGAGCCCCTGCAGGGCGACGACGTGGCGCATCTTGGGTCGGCTGGGCTGGCTGGACCGGTTGGGTCGGTTGGGTTGGTTGGGCTGGCTGGACCGGTTGGGTCGATTGGGTTGGTTGCGGTGATGGTGGTTGTTGGCGCGGTGCTGCCGCAGCGGTCGGGGCTGGTTGGGAGGCAGCCGGTTGGGCCAGCTGCTGCCCTGGAACCTGCTGGGGACCTGTGACCAGGTCTGGGACATGCGTGGTCTGCATGTGAGAAGCAACTGGCGGCTGACTTGATGGAGCACTGTTGGCGCCATCGCCGATCATCCCAACCCGCCGCTCCAACCGGTCCATACGGGCGTAGAGGCCACGCTGATCATGATCTGCTCCTGGGAGCAGGACACGCGAGCACATGAGTTCTAGATGCAGTCGAGGTGCTGTCGTGCCGCGCATGGCGGTCAGCCCGTCGGCGATGACCTCCGCAGCCCGGGTCAGCTCCCCGGATCCCATGCCAGCGACCTGGGTGGCAAGCCGCTGAGCTTGATCACGGGAGACATCGAGCATGCCGTTGTCTGCGGCCTGGGGCACGGCCGCGAGGATCACCAGATCCCGCAACCGACGCAACAGATCTTCGGCAAACCGGCGAGGATCTTGACCCACCTCGATGACCTTGTCGATGCAGCGGAAAACTCCGGCAGCATCACCAGCAGCGAAAGCGTCCATGATTTCGTCGAGCAATGCATCGGGGGTGAAGCCCAGCAACGCGGCGGCTTGCTCATGTTCGACGCCTTCAGGTCCAGCACCACCCAGCAGCTGGTCGAGGACCGACAGCGAGTCACGCACCGATCCAGCACCGGCACGCACGACCAGCGGCATCGCGGAGGGGGCCACCGCAACCCCCTCGGCCGCACAGATCTGGGTCAGATAGTCGCTCAACACTCGCGGCGGGACCAGCCGGAA
The DNA here is from genome assembly GCA_041855345.1 of Arachnia sp. Lineage (GTDB taxonomy): Bacteria > Actinomycetota > Actinomycetes > Propionibacteriales > Propionibacteriaceae > Arachnia. Next base: position 5,289 of record JBHAEB010000216.1, read on the forward strand.
CGGGTAGTGATGGGTTCGCGACCGGATGGTACCGATGACCTTCTCGGGTTCGGTGGTGGCGAAGACGAATTTGGCATGGGGCGGGGGCTCCTCCACCAGTTTCAGTAAGGCGTTGAACCCGGCCGCCGTGACCATGTGGGCTTCGTCGACGATGTAGATCTTGTAGCGGCTGTGCACCGGGGCGAAGAAGGCTCGTTCCCTGAGATCCCGGGCATCATCAACACCGCCATGGCTGGCGGCATCGATCTCGATGACATCGATACTGCCGGGACCACCACGGGCGAGATCCTGGCAGGAGCGGCAGGTCCCACATGGGGTTGAGGTCGGTCCCTGTTCGCAGTTAAGGCAGCGGGCCAGGATCCGTGCCGATGTGGTTTTGCCGCAACCCCGAGGCCCAGAGAATAGGTAGGCGTGATTGACTCGGTTGTTATCCAGAGCCCGCATCAGCGGCACCGTGACGTGGTCTTGGCCGATGACCTCGGCAAAGGAATCCGGACGGTAGCGACGGTATAGGGCCAAGGGTGGGGGTGCTGGTTCATTCCGCCCCGGAGCCGTCGTGATGGTCTCAACGACTTCGGGTTCCTCGTCGAATAGTCCAGGACCGTCCTGCTCCACACCAGGCTCGATCGATGCCGGGATCTCGTCGTCGAAGAGCCCCGGCCCGTCCTGCTCAAAGAATGGAGCCGGATAGTCATCGTCCGTCAGGGGGGCGTACTCGTCCTCGTACTCGTCGTCCACATCCCCAACCCTATTGCAGGCATCTGATAAATCCATTCACCTGAAGGGTTTCGCTAGCCCAGAGCTGCTGCCGCTCCGGCTTGGAGGTCCTGGGGCCTTACCCGTCCCCACCCAAGCCCAGGTGAGAACGTCACAGTTGTTTGCCGACGCTCAGGTCAGTTGCAGCCCACATGGCCGACGACAAGGGTCGAGATCGGAAAGGTGAAAGCCCCAACACCGAGCAGGCCATTCCCACATACACGCCTCACCGGTAGGGGCGGGCTAAAAGACCCAGCAGGCCGGCTAAGCACCGCGCAGGCCTGCGCACCGATATCCCCCACGCCCCCAGAAACCTGCAGGACGCTTCATCAGGTGGCTGATCCTCACCGGGAAAACAAAAGGCCCCCCGCGCACCCGGAAGAGCTCACTTACCCTTGCTGCCTTCCGACCCTGGGGGAGTTGGGCGAGTTACCGCCGCGCGAGGAACCGGCTCCAACTGTACACAATTCCCGGCTGGCTGCCCAGCCACGTCGGCGGTGGTTCCAACCGACCACGCACCTAGAGGAACCTCGAGCTGCCAAAAGACCACCCGGGGTAACTCACCATGTCGGTGAAGGTTCCGACAACCACACACCTAGAGGAACCTCGACCTGCCAAAAGACCACCCGCGGTAACTCACCATGTCGGTGAAGGTTCCGCCGAGAACTGCTCTTGAAGGCAGCAGCCAACCGTTTCCTGACGGGTGGATCACGTGGAGTCGGCGACAGCACGATAGTCCAGTAACTAACCGTGCATATCTGAGATGTCGTGACCGATCCCCAGCTAGCACCACTACGCTCACCTATCACGATAGATAAGGGAAACTGATGAATGCTGTAGTGATCGCCGTCCTGACCATGCTGGCGTTAGCGACGCTACGTGTGCACGTAGTCTTGTCGCTGTTCTTGGGCGCCTTGGTGGGTGGCTTAGTCTCTGGAATCGGGCTAGAAACCACCATGCTCGCCTTCCAGAATGGGCTAGGCAGCGGCGCCAAGATCGCTTTGTCCTATGCCCTGTTAGGGGCCTTTGCGATGGCGGTAGCTCACTCTGGGCTGCCAAAGCTGCTAGCGAATCTGCTGATTTCCCGCCTTGATGCTCGAGATGGGCGGGGTACCGCGACGACGTGGGTGAAGTGGGGCATGATCGGGGGCATTGGCCTCATGGCTGTCCTGAGCCAGAACCTGATTCCGCGGTCCATATCGCCTTTATTCCACTGCTGATCCCGCCGCTATTGGTGGTCATGAACCGACTCAACTTGGACCGTCGCGCGATCGCCTGTGTCATCACCTTCGGCCTGGTCACCACCTACATGTACCTGCCCTTCGGGTTTGGCAAGATCTTCCTTGAAGACATCTTGATGGGCCAGATCTTCGTCGCCGCCGAAGCTAACGGCATATTTTTCCCGCAGGTCAACGTCATGGCCGCAATGGGTATCCCAGCTCTCGGGATGGTCTCAGGCCTGCTACTGGCGATCTTCGTCACCTACCGACGGCCCCGCGGCTACCACACCCCAGATACCACGGCTGTCGAGGAGAATAAAGCTCCCAAAATTGGCAAACTCATCGTGGCGACGATCGCCATCATTGTCTGTTTCGTGGTGCAAACCCTACTGAACGTGATTGGCTCCAAGGCTGATCCGCTGCTGGTGGGAACTCTGGTGGGTTTGTTCGTCTTCCTGGCCAGCAGTTGGCTTCACCGCGTCTTTCGTTGGATTCGACGCCAACCTCGCACCAGTAAGGGAGGTGACCACACGGATGACGTGTTCACTTCCGGGATGCGGATGATGGCGTTGATCGGGTTCATCATGATCACCGCCGGAGGGTTCGCCTCCGTCATGACGGCCACTGGGCAAATCCAGCCGCTGATCGATGCCACTGCGAACCTATTTGGCAATAGCAAAGGCATGGCCGCCTTCGCCATGCTGTTTGTTGGGCTGTTGGTCACCATGGGCATCGGCTCGTCCTTCGCGACCCTGCCCATCATCATCACCATCTACCTGCCGCTGTGCACGACGCTGGGATTCTCGCCGCTGGCTACTGTCGCCATCATCGGCACTGCTGGCGCCCTCGGTGATGCCGGCTCCCCGCCTCAGATTCCACCCTTGGTCCTACCGCCGGCCTCAACGCCGACGGCCAACACGATCACATGCGTGACACCGTCATTCCCACCTTCCTGCATTTCAACCTGCCGCTCTTGGTTGCGGGTTGGGTCGCCGCCATGGTGTTGTGACGAGCTGCCATCGAAACCCGTAGGCGTGGGTTTCCTTCGGGTGGCTCGTCCTAGCTGTCAACCACCAGCCGCTGATTCTGCTCAGGCCGCGACGCATAGCGCCGCAATCGGTCGATCGATGGTAGCTGGAAGACTGGGGCGACGAGCCTGCTGCCCCTGTGTGATCGCGGTAGTCCGATGCACCCAGCCAAAGCAGCAGCTACGACCGTGCTCATCCAGGGCGGTAGTGGTGTTCATGTCGTGGCTGCGGCGAGTTGCTGTCGCACCATAGGCTCCCCCTGCGTGGTGGCAGTCGGAAGGCAAATCAACCCTCATCGCCAGCGACCTCGTGTGCTCCGCTGGGTGGTGGCAGCACGAAACGGGGCGGACAGCTGCTCAACGGTTAGCGATCTTCCCCTCAGTTGGGGCAACTCGATACGGACAACATGGGCTTGACTCATGCACTCCCCTGGGTGGTAGCGATCGTAGCCAAGAACGAATCAAGACCTTGGCCCCCGTTTCTGGCTGCTCGGGAAATCCGGTTCATCGGTCCATGACGGGTTGAATCATCGAGAGGGTCAGCGACGCAAGGAAGGCAGATAGCCGATTCTGGTCTAGACGGTATTTCGGAAGGGCTGAGCTACCTGAGAGAAGACCGAGGCAAAAGAAAGGGTCGACCAGTTCTGAGCTAGACGGCAGTTCGCGAAGGTTGAGTTACTTGAAGAATCGACTGCGCAAGGGGAAAGGGCGGAACAAGCAGCTGCTTGTTCCGCCCTTGATCGGCCTTAGCGACCCGCGTCGGGAAGTCAGGTCAACTCTTGAACCTCCCGACGTGAGTTGCCCGGTTAACGACCCGTATCAGGCATCCCGGGCTTAACCGGCACCGGAGTTGGCTTCACCAGGACCGGGGTCGGCTGGGTTGGTCCAGGAGTGGGCCGGGTCGGGTCCGGAGTCGGCTGGCTCGGGTCCGGAGTCGGCTGGCTCGGGTCGGGAGTCGGCTGAGTCGGGTCCGGCGTCGGCTGGCTCGGATCCGGAGTCGGCTGGACCGGGGTCTTGGTGTAGGCGTTGACGAAGCTCAGTTCCGTCACGCTGCCATCGGCACCCAAGGTCACCTGCTGCGCCTCCGGCACCACAACCGAGTACCCATCACGCTGAGCAGAGGCCGCATCCTCAGTCACCGTGCAGACAGTACCCGTCGGCAAATTCACACCAGCCGGCACAGCCACCCCATCACCATTCACAGTCAGGGAACCCGTCACCGCCCCACAGACATAGTTGAAGGTGTAGCTGCTCGCCGCGAAATCACCACCAGTGACCGTCTTAGCCACCGAGAAATCAGCGGTATGCCGACGATAGGTGTTGACGAAGTGAACCGGGGTGGGATCGCCCAGCTTCGTGAGTTCGACGGTCTGAGATGCCGGTGCGGTCAATTCGTAGCCCGGAACCTCCGCCGATGCGGTCTGTTCCTCGATGGTGCAGGAGGTGCCCAGTCGAAGTTCGGGACCAGTCACCGCTGTGCCGTCGCCGGGAACCTCCAGGGTGCCCGTGGTTCCAGCGCAGTCGTAGGTGAAGGTGAACGGACCCGCCGCGAGGTTGTCGTCGCCACCTGCGATCTCCTTGGTGATGGCGAAGGTGCCCCGGTGGGCGGTGTAGGTGTTGGTGACCCCCACGTCAGTGGTGGTCTGGTCCTTCACTTCGAAGCTGCCGGTGGCCACTGCTGCCCCATCAACGGTGAACTCGGTGACGAGGTCGGTGTATTGCACACTGGCGTCGGCTTCAGTGATGGTGCACTGGCCGGTAGGAACATCGGTCACGGTGAAGGGCTGACCCGCGGTCACCTCAACTGTGGTGGGAGCGGAATCGGCGCAGGTGTAGGTGAATGAGAAGGTCTTCGGTGCCGAGTCTGCGGCATCACCGGCGATGGTCTTGTTGATGACGAACCCACCACGCTGCCGCTCATAGGTGTTCGTCACCGTGACCGTGGCCTTGGTGTCCTTCTCGATAGTTGCCTGTTCACCGAAGCTCACACCCAGGGTGTAGTTATCGCGCTTGGCTGCGTCGCGATCCTCGTTGGTGACCTGGCAGGTGGTGCCGGTCGGGAATTCACCCACCACGGTCTCCTGCCCGGCCGTGACATTCACCGTGCCCTCAGCGGCAACGCCCTTACCAGCAGCAGTACACGAGTAGGTCACACTGAAGGTATCCGTCCCCGTCGAACCACCATCATTGACCACCTTCGAGATCGCGAAAATACCGTGATCACGACTGTAGGTATTAGTGACGGTCGCCACATTAGGACCACCCTCGGTGATGGTGACCGGCTGAGCAAGATCCTCAGTCAAGGTCCAACCTGGACGGCTGGTGTTCTCCTCACTAGTGACAGAGCACACCGTTCCCGTCGGATAGGTACCCGCATCCTCAGTGGTCCCAGCGGTGACATTGACGAAACCAACACGAGGATCAGCCTCGCCAGGGACCGCACATTCATAGTTCACCTTGAACACATCAGAACCAGTAGAACCATCCGCCACCAGATTCTTCGTGATCTGGAAGGTTCCCTGCTGCCTGGTGTAGGTATTCACCACGATCGCCGGGGCCGGGTCAGGGGCGTTGGTGACGGTGTAGTCAGTTCCCTTATCGACGGTGAGGTTGTAGCCGTCACGGGCCGCCAGCTGAGTGTTCTCGTCAGTAACCCGGCAGATGGTGCCGGTCGGGTAGGTGCCCACGACGGTTTGCACGCCCTCGGTGACAACGACGGTGCCAGTCACGGGATCGGTGTCACCCGGGGGATCACATTCGTAGTCGAGGGTGAACTGGTCTGAGCCGGTGGAACCACCAGGCACGACCTGCTTCTCGATGAGGAACGGACCCATCTGCCGGGAATAGGTGTTGGTGATGGTGCTGACAGCAACCACATCCTTGTTCACCGTCACTGGAGTTCCGAGGTCGACAGTGAGGTCATAGTCGGTGCGGGCCGCTGCCGCCTCATCCTCGGTCACCGAGCAGACCGTACCCACCGGGAACTCGCCGATGCGCTTGGTCTGACCTGCGGAGACCTCGACGGTGTCGGTCAAGGTCTGGGCCTGGTCCCCAACTGCGGTAGCGGGCACCTCACAGCTGTAACTGACGCTGAAGGTGTCGTTGCCAGTAGAGCCGCCGCTATTGACCTGCTTGGCGATCGAGAAATAGCCGGTATCGCGGGTGTAGGTGTTGGTCACCTGGATCGCGGGGGTGGCATCACCCTGGACGACGGTGACCGCGGTGCCGAGGTCCTTGGACACGGAGTAGTCAGCCACGGCTGGGACGTTCTCGGAGGTCACCTGACATTCCGTACCGACCGGGTATTCCCCGATGCTGTGCTCTTGACCGACGGTCACCTCGACACTACCGCTGCTGACTGAGCCGAGCCCGGTTGGCGGGGTGCACTGGTAGGTCAGCGACACCGTCCTCGGGGTGTTGGTCGCAGGCAGTCCCTGCTCCTGCTTGAGGATCTTCACAGTCCCGGTGTGTGCGGTGTAGGTGTTGGTCACCGTCGTGACGGCCGGGACGCCACGGGTGATGGTGACCTCGTTGCCGTAGTCCACGTCCAGGTCAAAGTTGGTGCGCTCCGCGCCTCGTTCCTGGGTGACCTTGCAGTTGCCGCCAGTGGGGAATTTCCCAACTTCAACGCTCTGGTTAGCGGTGACGCTGATCCAGCCGGAAGCAGCCACCGGGGCACCACCGGCGTCGAGACCAGCCTCGTCGCATTCGTAGTAGACCTCGAAGGTGTCGCTGCCGGTGGAGCCGTTGGCCACGACCTGCTTGGCTACCAGGAACTCAGCGTAATCGCGGGTGTAGATGTTGCGGACGGTGACATTGCTGGTTTGGTCCTTGACCAAGGTCACCGGATCAGTGATTTGAATCTCCTGGCTGTAACCGGTCCGTTCGATTGGGGTTTCCTGGTCGACCTGGCATTGGGTTCCAGTTGGGAACCGACCCACCGAGTGTGGCTGACCAGCGGTCACCGTGACGGTTGCAGTGGTGACGTCGCCGCCATCGCGGGCAGGCTCCGTGCAGGTGTAGGTCACCTCGAACTGATCGCTGCCCGTGGATCCACCCTCGGCGAGGTCCTTGGTGATGGTGAACTCACCGGTATCGCGGGTGTAGGTATTGGTCAAGGTGATGGCTTTCACCTCATCCTTGGAGATCTTGACCTCATCGCCCAGGTTGGTGGCGAGGGTGTAGCCGTCCAATTCAGCACCAGTTTCTGCGGTGAGAACACATTCGGTATTGACCGGGAACTCGGCTTGGATGGGGATATCCCCGCCTGTGGCCAGATCCACTTCCTGGGTCACCTGGCCGGTGATCGGTGCTAAACCGGTGCGCAGCGGCGGTGTGCAGGTGTAGGCGATAGTCAACGGCACGCTGGTGTCGACCCCAGACAGCTGATCGCCGGCAACGGCCTTACTGACCCTAAAGGTTCCCATCTGCATGGTGTAGGTGTTACTCACCGTCACGGTGTTGTCGCCACCTTCGGTAATGACCACGCTAGTACCGAGATCCTTGGACAGATCGAAGCCCTGACGGGTTTGATCGTCCTCTTCGGTGACCCGACAGCTGGTACCAACTGGGAATCGACCAACCGGGGTGGCTTCGCCTGCGGTGATCGTCGCATATCCGTTGCGGGTGACCTCTTTATCGCCGACGTTGACGCCCCAGCCATCCTGGGTGCATTCGAAGGCCACCAGGAAGGTATCCAGGCCTCGGGAGTTACCAGCGTTGAGGTTCTTGGTGATGTAGAACATCTCCGCGTCGGCTTCATAGGTGTTGACCATCGTCGCTGTCTGGACGGAGTTCATCACAGTCACCTTGGCGTCGGTGGCCGGGGTAATGGTGTAGCCCGGGTAAGCCCCCGGGTCTACCTCAGACACCGTGCAGACCGTTCCCACTGGGAAGGTCTTATCGGAACCATCGTCGGCCTTCGGCCGAGCTGGGGTGCCGGTACCCGAAACACCTTCAATCCGACCAGTGGTGACGGTTCCGGTTGATGGGTCGGTACAGCTATAGGTGAAGTCGAAAAGATCGGCCGCGAATCGGTGATAGTCGTCTCCGACGACCTTCTTGACTACCTCAAAGGTGGCTTGGGTCACCGAAGTATTCGTCAGTGTCAGCCCAAGGTTGGTCTGGTCTTCAATGACGAAGGCAGCCTTGGCGCCATTCTCAGTGATGGTGAATTTCCGGGCGTTGGAGCTATACAGCGACGCCCACTTCGGTGATACCCAAGTCACCCCATCAGCAGCCGTTGCATTGGCGCGGTCAAGATCCTCAACCAATGTCACCTTGGTTCCGGCAGGCAGGTGAATGGGGTTGGTGGTGGGGGTTCCCAGCTCGATATCAACCGAGAACGGGTTCGCCGGCGGAGTCCAGTTCGCTGGGGCCGAGTAGTTGGCTGGCAGCTCGTAATAAACCTTGGCCGCGAACTTCTGGCTCGCTGCAATGTTGCCAGAGCCTTGAGCGGTCTTAGTGACGTTGAAGGTACCCATATTGGGTTCGAATCGGGCCTCAGCCATGAAGGTCTCTGAGTAGCCCTTGAATCCGGTGAAGGTCTGGTCTACCCCTTCCACGCTGAAGTTGTTGGTGTAGGTCCAGCCTCGGGCAAGGGTGCCGCCATCGGTCAAGACCGTGGGGAAGCTGATCGAGTAGTTCTCTTGATCGGTGACTTCCATCGGAAGCTTCACCTTGATGCGATGGGTCATACCATCAGGAGAAGCCTCCACCGAGATGCCGTAGCCCTCCACCAGAGCGGTACCGTCGGCATAGGCCACCGGTCGTGACTGGCCATTAAGCGCTGGGTTGGATCGCGACAAGGTGATCAACCGCCGATTGGAGTGCATCTTCAGCAGCGTGTTGGGCAGCGTGTCAATGATGGTGAACTCTGTCTGGCCGGGAAGATTAGCAGCCAGCCAACCGCCGCCCACACCGATCACCCAGGTCACTCCAGTAGAGGTCGGGCCGACACCAGTAGCACCCTTGCCGGCCCGACCGTTGACCTGGAAGGAGGTCGTCCTGGTGGCGATGGTGCCATTGCCGGGGATCGGGACCTCGGTCTCAACACCGTTGAACTCGAAGGTGGCAGTGCCGTCGTCATTATTGTTCGTCGCAGACAGGCGGGCACTCAGGCCACCGATGACCCGTTCCTGCCCGACGATGGAATCATTGAAGGTGCACGTAAACACCCGCTGCTCGAGTAAGCAGCCACCCACCTCAGTGCCGCCGAACATCAAGGGCTTGACCACCTCGCGTCCGGGTCGCCCGAACTCGACGTTGGCGAACTCGGCTGGCAAGCGAACGCTGAAGGAATCACCAGGAACCGGATCCGCACTACTGGCGTCAAAGGTCACCTTCATCAGCACCCAATCGCCCACATACAGCTGCCCAGGGTTCGCGATGGGCTCACCCGAATGGGTGATGGGGGTAAGACTGTCGAGGGTCACCTTGATGTGCGGGTTGTTGGCCGCGTTGGCGACCTGAGGGGCCACCAGGAACGCAGCCACCAGGGCTATGAGTACGGCACCTATGCCGAATCTGCGGATCCGTTGGATCATTGCGTCAGTTTCCTTCCCACGCTGCCTGACACGCCGGGTACTTCGGGTTCCCACTAGGCTCAGCGAGCCCACCGTAGCAGGAATAAACCTGAGTGAACATTCTTAGCTGAATGGCCAAGCCGAAAGTACATATCTGGCTGTGGGTCGGTGCCGGTTTGCCCGGCTTAACGTCCTGAGGTAAGGTCTCCGACGGAGGATTCGCCTAGAGGCCTATGGCGCTCGCTTGGAAAGCGGGTTGGGTTCACGCCCTCACGAGTTCGAATCTCGTATCCTCCGCCATCTTTGCCGTACTCGAACCCTCGGGGTGATGAACCCCGGGGGTTTTGCATGTCTAGGAATAGGGCTTGGGGTGTTGGACGGTGGGAGTCGCGCTAGATGTTGTGAGTCGCGGAGGCTGCAAACCCTGCCCGGTCTGGAGCCACAGCACCACCGATGACTACCCATGTGCTCGGCTTGAAGTCCATAGTCTGGGACGGTCGACACCACCACCGTCGCCCCCAAACCACGGTCAGCGACGACACCCCGAAACAGACCACTACCGACCACGGCAGCTGGTCTTGGCTGCCCCCGCCCCTTGTAATCAGCGATCGCGGGGTCGACGACCTGGACTGAGACCGGACAGAGCCCCCACTGCGCTGCCCTGCTGTCGGCAACGCACGACTGCAGCGCTCAGGATTGTGGGGCAAACTCCCACAATGATGGGTGCCGCATACACCTCGGTACTTATAGAGTCATCACCCGTGACCAGCACAGTGACAAAGCACCTCATCGCAGTGGCTCTCCGCGGCGGAATCACCTTCGCCATCATGGGCGGGATCGCCGCCATGCTGTACGCGACGGGAAAGCCGAACGACGGCTGGCACACTCTCATGGCAGGTGCCGTCGCAGGCGTCGTCATGGGAGCCAGCGTCCTCTACGAGGTCAAGGAATGGTCACTGCTCAAACAGACCGTGATCCATGCCCTGCTGATGCTGGTCGTGCTCTACCCCATCGTTTTGATCAGCGGCTGGTGGCCCACCGAAACATGGGGGCAGCGCCTGTTCATCCTCATCCCGTTCTACGGCATCGGTGCGGTGCTATGGGGAGTCTTCTTCATCATCTTCAACGAGCGTTCCCCGCTGCGACGCCGTCGCACAGACAGCTGAATCGTTGTTCCATCGCGTCCTGCCGCGACGCCCGGATCGCGCGAGGCCACTTGGCCTAGCAGCCGGATCATCCAGCACAGTCAACAGTCGCTGCGCCCCTATCTCATCCCCGAGCCGCCATGCGCTCGGGGCTGTTGGAACGGCCTCTAGCCGCTTACCCGGCCACCTCCTAGGATGGAGTCGAGAGGGAGGTCGCATGTCGATAGAAGAAAACCAAGCGCTGCAGCGCCAGCTGTACGGTGAACCGCTGGCCCAAATCGCCGGTCACATCCGAAGCGAACTGAATCTCACCCAGGCAGCGCTGGCCGACACCCTGGGCCTTTCGGCACCAATGCTGTCGCAGTTGTTATCGGGGCAGCGCGCCAAGATCGGCAACCCAGCAGTCCTTGGTCGGTTACAAGCCCTCATCGGTTTAGCGGAGCGGGCCGCTACCTTGACCGCCGCCGAACGCAACGCTCAATTGGAGGCCATCAAAGAAACCACACCGACGGCCTCGACCATGATTCGTCCAGCCGCCACCGCCCTGCGTAGCCTCGCCCCTGCCGAAGAGTTAGAACGTCTCGCGAGCCTCACCACCTCCCCCGACCTGGCCAAACTCCTGCGAAGTGCGGTGCGTGATGGGTGAGGTATTGGGCGGCCGCTACGAACTGGTGGACCTCATTGGTGCCGGCGGCATGGGGAGCGTGTGGCGTGCCCGCGATCTTCAAGAAAACCGGATCGTGGCCGCTAAAGTTCTGCGACAATCCGATGCTGCAACGCTGCTGCGTTTCGTCCGCGAGCAGTCCACCCGCATCCATCACCCGCACGTCGTAGCCCCGCTGGGGTGGGTTGGCGATGACCATCGGGTGTTGTTCACCATGCAGGTAGTCAACGGTGGTTCCCTCGCCACCCTTATCGGCGACCACGGCCCACTCCCGCCCCGGTTTACCGCTGAGATCTTGCGCCAGGTGCTGGCTGGGTTGGGTCCGGTCCATGCCGCACGCATCGTCCACCGCGATATCAAACCTGCCAATATTCTTCTCGACGCCACCGGCACTGGGCGCCCACACGCTTATCTTTCGGACTTCGGTATCGCCATCGATTTAGATGGCCCCCGGTTCACTGAGACCGGCTATGTTCATGGCACCCCCGGCTACCTGGCCCCAGAACTCACGGTTCTTGGTCAAGCCTCACCCGCCGTCGACGTATATGCCGTCGGGATGGTGGGGCTCACCATGCTGACCGGGCTGAAACCAGACCAAATCGATGTCACCACCGCCCCTTCAACGGTCCCAGCCGAACTGTGGACCATCTTGACCGCGATGGTCGCTCCCGAACCACAGCGGCGCCCTAACCGCGAGGCCGCCTTGGCGCAGCTGTCACAGCCCAGCCTGGCGTGGACCCCCGACGCGATTGGCTCCATCGAAGTGTTGGAACAGTTGGGCCCCCTCCCCACGACACCTGCCACCCCGGTGACGGCTCCCATGCCTCGTCCCCTCCCTCCAGCTCCCCCATCGGCCGCGATGACCACCCAGGGCCCCCCACCTCAGGCAGCGCTGATGCAGCAAACTGTCGCGATCGCCCCGCCGAGGAGTCCAGTCCCCCACTCACCGGTGCCGATGGTTCAGGCCATGCCCTATGGCCCTGCTCAGGCCAGCCTCGCGCCAAGTCAACCGGCCCCTACTCCGCGACGGGCAGGCACCGCCTGGCTAGTGGCGGGTTCTGGAGCAGCCCTCTTAGGGGGCATCATCCTGCTCGTGGTTGCAGTGTTCGGCTAAACCCAACCGCCGTCGCCCCCCACGTGTTGAACTGCCCTACTCGCGACGGCGCTATTCGGCTGAAAAGCACCCGCATGAGACGATGCCTCCATGCAGCATCCCGTCGATCAGTTGATCTTGGACGAGTCCCCCGACCAGGCCGAAGCCATCGCGGTCATTGACGCACCCGGGCTGGTTTCCGCAGCTCAGCAACGTAGCCGCGATGTTCGTGTGTGGTGTGATGACTTTCGCGACGCGGTGCAGATCGATCCTCAGCTCCGAGTGGATCATCCCAGTCAGCTTCGAGGTGTCACCTTGGCTTGGGGACACCTGCCGAAATCCCTGGCCGCGCTCGACGAGCAGTGCGCCAGCATCCAAGGCGCCGTGGATGTGATGTTCCTCACCGGGGCTCGCATCAAACACATGAACCGCTCCATGAACGAGGTGCTGGGTAGGCATTTCACCGCCGTCAATGCCACCCTCGGTAGGGCAAAATGTCGCGCCCTGCGCGCCTGGGGGCCGCAGCAACTCGACACCGAGTGGCCTAAAGCCCGGTATCACGCCGATCTGGATCTCACCATCTACGCCCACGGCGCCACCTTCGCCGGCAACCGGATCGACGCCGGTACGCGGCTGCTGCTGGAACATCTGCGGCCCGAAGGAGACAACGCGATCGACCTCGGTTGCGGCAATGGAGTCATCGCAGCGATCTTGGCTCGCCAGGGATTGCATACCGCCGCGGTGGACGTGTCGTGGTCCGCGATCGCGGCAGCCGAACAGACCCTCGCTGGTCTGGATGTGGACCTACGGTGGAGCGACGGACTGGTCAGTTTCGACGACGACGCTGCCGACATCATCGTCAGCAATCCCCCGTTCCATCAGGGCGTGGCCAAGGACTCCGCACCGACCCTGGCGATGTTCGATGAGGTCTCCCGGGTGCTTGCTCCGGGAGGTCAGTTCTGGTGTGTATTCAACTCCCATCTGCCATGGCGCAAAGAACTCAACGCCCGCCTCGGCCGCACCACCGTCGTCGCCCAAGACCGTAGTTACACCGTCACTATGACCCAGGTCTGAGGCCCTGGCGCGATCGCACAGCCAACCTGGAAGGAATTCATAGTTAGTACACAGCTTTGCGGACTTAGCTATCTCCTGTAGTCGCAGAATAATTCAGGAGATGTCATGACCGTGCACGAGCCCCAAGGCTTCACTCAAGACCCCGACGCTGGCGGCCAGCCGAACTTCCACCCGTATTACTCTGCACCTGCCCCCAGCTACACACCCGCACCCGCCGCGCCACAGCCCTCCCCCAAGAAACCACGCCGTAAGGGGTCACTTCTTGCCGGGTTCGTCGCGGTAGCGGTGCTCTCTGCTGGCATCGGCGGTGGTGCGGCACTGACAGCCAACCACTTCCTCAACCCGCAAGCCGGCGAGGCCAGTTCTTCCCAAGCTGTCAGCACCCAGGTCGTCCAGGCTTCAGCCAACAATCCCGACTGGACTGCCACCGCCGCCGCTGTCGACGACGCCGTCGTCGCTATCCAAGTCAACGGGCGATCCGGAACCGGTCAGGGTTCAGGTGTGGTCATCGATGCTCAAGGCCACATCATCACCAATAACCACGTCATCTCCGGTGCTGGCACCAACAGCCAGATCACCGTCACCCTGGGTGATCACAGCTACAGCGCCTCGGTGGTGGGCACCGATCCCAGTACCGACCTGGCCGTCATCAAGCTCAACGAGATTCCAGATAACCTCACCGTTGCGCAGTGGGGCGACTCCTCGGCGCTGACCGTCGGCCAGCCCGTCATGGCGGTCGGCAACCCGCTGGGGCTATCCGACACCGTCACCACTGGCATCATCTCCGCCCTCAACCGGCCGGTCACCACCCAGGCGGTCAGTGACTCCATGGGAGATCAGGGCAGCGGCGTCGTCGTCACCTCCGCTATCCAGACCAATGCCGCCATCAACCCCGGCAACTCCGGTGGCGCTCTCGTGGATTCCTCAGGTGCGCTCATCGGCATCACCTCCTCCATCGCCACCCTCACCTCAACTGCCTCCTCCTCGGGCCAGTCCGGCAATATCGGCATCGGCTTTGCCATCCCAGCTGCCCAGGCCCGATACGTCGCCGAGCAGCTCATCGCCACCGGCAAGGTGCAGCACGCGCAGCTGGGGATCGACGCCAATAACGGCACCGCTAATTCCCAACTCGGCGCCACCGTGGAGGATGTTGTCGCCGGATCGGCTGCAGAGGCCGCCGGGCTCCAGGTGGGAGATCTCATCACCGCCCTCGATGGCCAGTCCGTGGTGGGTTCGGAGTCGCTGGTGGCCCTCGTGCGCAACAGTGAGGTCGGCCAAACCGTCAGCCTGACGGTGCTGCGCGACGGCCAGACCCTCACCCTCAGCGCCACCCTCGGCGCAGCCGCCCAGTAATGACGGGTGGTCATCGGCCCCCGGGTCGGTGACCACCCCATCCACCACCTCGCTGCCTGACAGCTAATCAACTAGTCATGGGCGAGGTCCTGTCACCCTCGAAGTAGCAACCGAGACTCGGGCCATGACTATCCCATTCCCCAGCCACCCAGCATGGCCTCCTGAGCGCGACGCGGCGCCAGGTCGGGGTTTCACCACAGCAGCACCACAGCCACAGTGCACTAGCCTGCTACCCATGCGAGCACGAGTCGTCGCCATCAATCCCGCCCCTGTCCCCCTTCCCATCGACGCCACATGGACCAGCCACCCCTTCGGCGCGGTCGCCACGACGGTGGTAGAGATCCCAGATCCAGATTCCCTCCGCCGGGAATTGATGGCCACTGGCGTCTCCGGAGGGGTGATCACTGGAACGTTGGTCGATCACCCAGCCCAACTGGTGCTCATGGATGTCGACTCCACGCTCACCACAACCGAGGCGGTTGACCTGATCGCGGTCCACGCCGGCACCGAAGAACAGGTGGCCGCCATCACCGAACGGGCGATGCGGGGGGAACTGGATTTCGAGGCTTCACTGCGGGAACGCGTCGCGACCCTCGCGGGCCTGCCTGTCTCCGTCCTCGCCGAGGTTTACCCCAAGATGACTCTCTCTCCCGGAGCCCGCGATCTGGTCGCTGCCCTGCGCCAGGCCGGAATCAAGGTGGGGGTCACCTCCGGGGGATTCATCCCGCTGGTTGAACGTCTCGCCGAGGAACTCGGCTTGGACTTCCACAATGCCAACCAGTTGGAGATCATCGACGGCAAACTCACCGGGCGCGTGATCGGCACCGTCGTCGATAGGCAGCAAAAAACCAAGGATCTTCAGCGCTTCGCCGCAGCCCATTCCATCCCCCTGGAGCGATGTGTTGCGGTTGGCGACGGGGCGAATGACCTTGGAATGCTGGCTGCGGCTGGGCTAGGTGTGGCCTATTGTGCAAAGCCAGTGACCGCCGCCAAAGCAGATGCGGTGATCGCCTTTCCCCGCCTCGATGCGGTAGCCGCGTTGGTTGACCCCCAGTTGATCCCTACCGCGAGTTCAACCCCTCAGTGAGGACCCGATACGCTTGCTGCACCAGCAGATCTTCCAAGGAGGGAATATGTCAGGACGGATTCGGAACGAGGGCTTCCGTTCCAAAGTGATGTCGGCCGCCGACGCGGCTGCCCTGGTTCAGAATGGGTGGAATATCGGCTTTGCCGGATTCACCGGCTCAGGCTATCCCAAGGAGTTTCCCGGCGCGCTGGCCGAACGCATCACCGCTGCCCACGAGCGTGGTGAAGAGTTCCGCATCGGCGTGTGGACTGGCGCCTCCACCGCGCCCGAACTGGACGGTGCTCTCGCCGCTACCGGTGGCGTCTCCTATCGGGCCCCATACCAGTCCGATCCGTATATGCGTAACGCCATCAACCAGGGAGTGTCGTACTACCAGGACATCCATCTGTCCCATATGCACAACCAGATCGCCCAGGGTTTCCTCGGCCATCTGAACCTCGCTGTGATCGAGGCCACCGCCATCACCGAGGAAGGCGACATCGTGCCGTCGTCGTCGGTGGGGATGAACCGCACCTACCTCGAATATGCCGACCAGATCATCATCGAGGTCAATGAGTGGCAGTCGGAAGGCCTATTTGGCATGCACGACATCTACTCCCCCATCGGTGATCTGCCCCCAGGTCGCGGTCCGCTGCCGATCATCAACCCCGGTGATCGTATTGGCGATCCGGTCTACAAGGTGGATCCCAATAAGGTTGTCGGCATCATCTTGACCAATGCCGAGGATCGCAACACCCCGTTCAAGCCGCTCGACGACGACTCCCGCGCCATCGCTGGATATTTCTTGGATTTCCTAGCCAATGAGGTAGCGAAGGGACGGCTTCCAAAGAATCTACTGCCGCTGCAGTCTGGTGTTGGCAACATCGCCAATGCTGTTCTTGCCGGTCTATTGGAGGGCCCATTTGAGAACCTCACCTCCTACACCGAGGTGATCCAGGATGGCATGGTTGATCTGCTCGATTCCGGGAAACTCACCGTCGCCTCCGCCACTGCATTCTCGCTGTCCCCCGAGTACGCGGCCAAGATGAACGAGAATGCCGCTGACTACGCCAAGAAGATCATTCTGCGTCCTCAGGATGTCTCAAACCATCCTGAGGCTATTCGCCGCATGGGGGTCATCGCTTGCAACGGCATGATCGAGGCCGA
>JBHAEB010000217.1:0-3832 GCA_041855345.1 Arachnia sp.
CCCGCAGACTTCGGCCCGCTGTTGGCTGCCCTTCAGCTAGACCACGGCGAGGATTGGCGGGAGGTTCGGCGTTTAATCACGCCGCTGTCAGTCAGGCGGCCCGATGTGATTCCGGAGTTTTTAGCGGCAGTGGCAGAGCTTCCCGGGGAGCAACAACAGCGGGTCAGTGAGGTGCTTGGACGGATCGAGCCCAATACGCTGGCTCAGCTCGCCAAGCGGCACCGCGACTACCTCGAGGCCAAGCACCAAAGATGACGGCTATCCGCGAAAAGTATCGACGCGATTCCGGGAGCTAGGTGCCTTGATGCCTAGGACGAGGGTGACAGACCTGGCCTATCCACGAAGCAAGTCCATAAGTTCAGCCAACCAGGCGCTGAAGGACGTGAACCGGGTATCCGAGATCCAAAACTCGGCAGGAATATCAGGGTAGAACTCGCCGAAGCACGAGTCCCGCTCGGCCGGGGTGCGGAATCCCGCCACAGAGCCGTCACGTCTGAGCGAAACAGTCAACACCACATCCGGGAATAGTGAAGCTCCAGTGTTATGGAGGACAGCTGCGGTGAATCCCTCCCACTGCCAGGGGGCAAGGATCTCAATCCCTGGAAGAAGTTCATCGGCAAACAGGGTGCAGGAGCCAACCGTGGTGAGGAATTGCCCTAGGTCGCTGGGGATCGTGAGTCCATGGGAGTCCTCGAACTCGCGCAGGTGGGCAGCCTGCACCGCTGCGTTTCTGTTGAACCAGTAGCGCTGTCTTCCAAAGTCAATAAGTCGTCCACTGCTTCGCTCAATCAGTGAGTCGATCCTCTCTATCGACTCTCCGAACCCCTCAGTCAACCTTCTCATGCCGTTTGACTAGGGAAATCACCCGGTAGGTGATGGGCAGCAGCAGCACCTCTAGGCTGACTTTGAAGACATACCCGACGACAATGTAGTTGAGCATCGCCCCAGGGCTAATCTGGCCGCCGAAAGCGATGAGGCAGAATACGACCGTATCGACACCCTCGCCAACCAGAGTGGAGCCCAACAGCCGCGCCCATAGTGCACCAGATCCGTGGCGCCGTTTCAAACTCACCAGCACCCAAGCATTGAGCAACTGACCCAGGACATAGGCCGCCAGCGAGGCCGCCACGATCCGAGGAACAAAACCCAGCACCGCGATGAAGGCTTCCTGATTAGGCCACTCGGCAGCTGGGGGCGCCATACCGACGAGGAGGAAGGTCACCGAAGCCACTACCGAGATCACGAATCCCACGAGGATCGCGCGTCTAGCACCCTTAAGTCCGTAGACCTCGGCTAGCACATCCCCCAGTACGTAGGTGATAGGAAATAGGATCGCCCCGCCATCAGTGATGATGGGTAGCACCTGGACCCCAAAGGGCGACCAGGCTGGGCCCAGAGCGATGAGCTTGGTGGCAGCCACATTAGAGATCAGCAGCAAGGAGACGAACAACGCCAACACCACGTCATAGTTGCTGCGAGTGGGTGAAATATCGGGCTTTGTCACCGGGGCATAGTACGCCCCAACACGGCCATAATCTAGAACGTGTTTTTAGCCCATCGGCTGACCAACGGTGGCACTATTGGTGCATGGCAGACATCGGCGATTTCACCAGCCAAGTCCCCGACGAATCGGAGCAACTGGATCAGTTGCAGGAAGGCGATTCGCTCATCGACCGTGGGGTAGACGATGTCCTGGACGAGGGGTACACCACCCCGGAGCGGTGGTCCCCAGCCCAGGGCTTTGGAAACACCCTTGCAGAGATGCGCCAGGGGGAAACGATCGAACAACGGATCCGTCAGGAACAGCCTGAGATCGACTCGGAGGACATACCGTGGAACTTCGACGGCGAACCCCGTGAAGTCGGGCGGGTACGTGCCGGTCGATTGATGCGGGTCCAGGGTGCTGGCGGCGAGGACACTCTAGGTATCGATGTGGGGTTCGCCGGTGGCGCCGCCAGCGCCGAGGAAGCAGCAATGCACATCATCACCGAGGATGACGCCTTAGATGACGACATACCTGAGTTCGAGGGATCGAGTGGTCGTACCTCCCGGGTCAGGGCAGATAATGAACTGTAACCGCCCTAGTGCCTGAGCTCGTTGACGTCCAGGATTCCAGAGGCATAGGCACGCACCAGTCGGCGAGGAATCATGTAGTCATTCCCCTGCACCGTAATCGGAACCAGGTCCGGCAGCGTCGCTTTCCACTGGGCACGCCTGGAACGGGTACGACTGCGAGAGGTTCTGCGCTTGGGAACTGCCATGGGGTCTCCCTCCAATGCCATAAGTGATAATCAATATCGTTTACTCTAGCAGTCATGGACCTACACTTGGGAAGCACTCGACATCCGCGCCGAAAGGGAATATGTCCGCGCCACAGCAACAAGCCAGCCGTATCCTTACGGTGCCAGCCTCCATCGACATGGTCAGTCTGCTGGGTCCCAGCGATAGCTATCTGAAGGTGCTCGAGGATCAGCTCGAGGCTGATGTTCACGTCAGGGGCTCCCAGGTGAACCTGACCGGCCAGCCCGATGCGGTAGCTCAGGCCGTTGAAGTCATCACCGAACTCATTACCATCATCCGCACCGGTCAAGGCCTCACTGAGGAGACCGTGGCTCGTGTGATCGGATTGGCGCGAGAAGAGATCAAGCCCTCCGAGGTGCTCACCGCCGAGATCCTGTCAGCACGCGGACGTAGCGTGCGGCCTAAAACCCTCAACCAGAAACGTTACGTTGATGCCATTGATCGCCATACCGTGGTCTTTGGTATCGGTCCAGCCGGAACTGGGAAGACCTACCTGGCCATGGCTAAGGCAGTGCAGGCCCTGCAATCCAAGCAGGTCAGTCGGATTATCCTGACTCGCCCGGCCATTGAGGCAGGGGAGAAGCTTGGATTCCTCCCTGGAACCCTCAGCGACAAGATCGATCCCTACCTTCGTCCCCTCTATGACGCGCTGCACGACATGGTGGATGCAGATTCTGTGCCGAAGCTATTGACCTCCGGCACTATTGAGGTTGCACCCTTGGCCTATATGCGTGGCCGAACCCTTAACGATGCCTTCATCATCCTGGACGAGGCTCAAAACACCTCTCCGGAGCAGATGAAGATGTTCCTCACCCGGCTTGGATTCGGTTCTAAGGTCGTGGTGACTGGTGATGTCACTCAGGTGGATCTACCCGGCGGGGTCAGCAGCGGGCTTCGACAGGTCACCGAGATCCTCGACGGGGTCGACGATATTGCCTTTTGTACACTCACCTCACGCGACGTCGTGCGCCATGCCCTGGTGGGCAAGATCGTGGCGGCATACGATCGATATGACTCCGTTTCCGTACCGAAAGCCCGCCGATGATCGACATCAACAACGAATCTGGAATGCCGGCCGATGAACTTGGCCTAGTAGCCTTGGCTCGCTTCGCCCTGGAGAAGTTGCGCATCCATCCGCAAGCCGATCTGTCTATCCTGTTGGTTGATGAAGACACTATGGCTGAGTACCACCAACGTTTCATGGACCTGCCCGGCCCCACCGATGTGATGAGTTTTCCCATGGATGAGCTGCGGGCCCCAGCAGAGGATGAGGAACCGCCTCTGGGACTACTCGGAGATATCGTGTTGTGCCCGCAAGTGACCCAACGCCAGGCTGCCGAGAACGGGCGAGAGCCCGATGCTGAGGCCGAATATTTGCTGATCCACGGGTTATTGCACCTGCTCGGTCACGACCACGCCGAGCCTGGGGAGAAGGCGGTGATGTTTGGTCTCAACGATCGCATCATCGCTGCATGGGAGGTTGCCAGGACCGCTCGCAGTTAGACTTGGGCTCCCAGCCTCACGATACGAA
>JBHAEB010000218.1:0-8885 GCA_041855345.1 Arachnia sp.
ATCTGCCAGGTTTTCACCAGCATCCGGTGGATCCGATTTTTCGGGGCCCCCAGCCCGATCACCCGCACCCCCGCGACCGTGGTCTCGCCTGGGTGGGTGTTGATCAAAGCGACCTCGTAGCCCTCAGCAGCCAGCGATGCGCATTCCTTATAGGTGACGCGAGTATCACTGACGTCGTGAACACTGGATAGGTGGATGACTCGCTTCACTTGAACTCCTCACACCGCAACCGTTGTAGCCTGGCGACTCATCCTAACGAGCCCCCAGCAAAGACCAAGCCCTCGGCGCTTGCGGGGACGCCGAGGGCTGGCTTCATCGGGCGACCGAGGGGAAGATCGCCCGGAAACGGGGGTCGAATGGGCCAGGATCGGGATCCCGGCGTTGGGCAGAACACCACTCGACCGCCGCCGGATGAGGGGCCCTAACGGGCCAGTTGGGAACGGGCATCCCCCAATGCCACAACGATTTCTTGGTCTCGCAGCCGCGCCAGCAGGGCCTCAGGCATACCAGCTACCTCAAAGAGGGCCGCAGTGATGGCGTGGTCATATCCCCAAGAGATGATCGCCCGCACCGTCGATGCCAGCCTGCCAAAGGCCTGGATCAGTTGCTGTCGCTCAGCATCCTCCAGGGGCCAGGTGGCTACTTCGGTGGTGACCAGCAACGCCACTTGATCTGACATCGCCAGCATCATCGGGTTGGTCACTTTTCGAATGACATGGACCAGACCCACCATCGCCATCCAGGCGAAGTAGTCGTCATCGATTGGGCCGTTGACGGTTCGAGACCACCAATTCGCCAAGGTCCCTTCACGATCGTGACGTTCTCCCTCATGGAAAACCGCTGCGGTTCGGTCATGGGAAAAGAGCGTGTCGTAGAAGGACTGCACGATTGTGGGACCCAACGCCAGCAATGCGTCGCGATGGCGCACGATGATGGCGGCGTCTTCCTCCCGGAATCGGGCAGGAGGCGGCATCTGCTGGATCGCCTCTTGGGCAATCTCATGCATCGACTGCATGCTCAAGCCCTCGCAAGCAGCTGCTTGATCTCAACCGAAGCCACCCGCGCCTCAATGCGCATCAGGCCAAGGTTCGAGTCGATTGGTCCCTGCATCACTAACACCGCGTCCGCACCCGCGCCGTAGACCACCAGATAGCCGTTCTGCCCGCGAACCACAGCCTCGGCGAGTTCCCCCATGGATGTGCGCTCTGAGATACGTTTACCCAGACCCAGCGCCGTGGCCGCCATGGCCGCGATTCGCTCCGCATCGGCCTCTGGGAAATCATGCGCGATAGCAAGCCCATCCTGTGAAGCAATCATGACACCGTTCAACTCAGGAATTGCACGACGGATCGCGCCAATCACCAGCTTCAGGTCTCCACTCTTGCTGTTTCCGCGCTTTCCATCGGCAAGATTTCGTTCAGCCGTGGATAAATAGCTCACCTGCTGCGGATCGTTGCCATGATGGTATCTCGGCGCATATGAGTTCGCGTTAGTGGACATCTTCCTCCCCTCACGTAGTAGCTGGCTCGGTAGCTTAGGACACATCTAACCGAAAGTTAAGAGTGTTTGGCAATTTTGTTGAAACACTATGTCCAAACCTCGATGTCAGCTTCGATGACACTATAGAGTTCCCTAGGAGTTGAGGGGAAGGAGTCTCAAGTGGCGTCAGGTCGTGTCGCAGTTGCAGCGGGCCTTGCCGCAGTCGTTGCGCTGGGGGGCGTTGGGGGTGCATGGCTGGTACAGCACACCCTCCAAGAGCACGCGGTCGCTGCTATTCAAGCGGCTGGATTAGATGCTGAGGTATCGGTATCCGGCCGGGATATCGTTGTCACAGCAGATTCGCAGACGATTGACGAGGCAGTTTCCGCCGTCGCCGGGGGCTTTGCTGTGCACCGAGTTGAGCCGCGCACCGTCGAGCCAGTTGCACCCACCACACCTACCGCGACGCCTAGCGCCACCCCGACACCGAGCCCTACTCCCACCCCGAGTCCTAGCCCAACACCAACCCCATCACCATCGCCGACACCGGAACCATCTCCGGAACCTGAACCGATGCCAGAAGTTGTTATTCAGTTCAGTGGCGCTGCCTCATGCTATGAAAGTAGTGAACAGGACAAGGTGAATCAGATGGCCGCTTGGTTGATGGCGACGCCATCAGCTGTCATCGAGGTGCAAGGGCACACAGATAACGGTAAAACCGCAAGCTTCAGAGAAGAATTATCTCAGCAACGCGCACAATGTGTTGCTGATGCATTGATTTCAGCCGGGGTTAGCCCGGATCAAGTTCAAGTAGTGGCCATGGCCGACCGCGAACCCGTGGCTAGTAATGACACCGCAGAGGGAAGCGCCGCGAATCGTCGCGTCAGCTTCGCGGTTAAATCAGAAGGGTAAGTCATGAGCGGATTTGTATGGCTCGCACTACAGCTATGCGCCATCTTGGCAGTCGCTGTTGGACTCACCTATTGGGTGACCTCCCAGCGAGGACGTCGTCGCCTTGAGAAGGCGCTAGCGGATCCGCGTTATAGCCAGGCTGAATCGCGGGTAACCGACGCCACCCAACGCGCCAATGCAGCCGAGGCCTTAGTGGCTCAGGCTGATCATCGCGCGGCTCAAGCTGATCAGCGCGTCGCTCAGGCAGACCAGCGTGCTGCCCAGGCTGCGGCTGCCACGAAGGAAGCGGAGGATCAGGTCACTGAACTCAAGCAGATCGTGGCAAAACAAGAGGTGGATATGGCGCGCCTGGAGAATCGGGCCACCACCGCTTGGGACACCACTATGCCGCCGCTGGTTCGTCGCGTCGACGATCTGGAGTCGCAATTGGACCATGCCCATGCTGAAATCCATCGGCTGCGTTCCCGGTTGGAGATCGAATTCGGGGTTACCGATGAACGGCCCTTCATGGTTGCAGAGGATCCGGTTGTTGAGGGCACCGACGATGTCGCGGAGGGCCTTGAGGCTGCCGAGGAGGTCACCGATGCTGAGGTCGTCGCGGATGCTGAGGTCGCGGATGAGCAGCAGGTCAGTGACGAGGATGCCGTCGCTGACGAATCTGACGAGGAGGCCGTGACCTCCGAGGTCGAGGAGCCTGCCGCCGAGCTCGCCGACGAGACCAGCGTCGTCGAGGCATCCCAGCTCGATGCCACCGATGATTCTGCGGAATCCCTGGAGGCCGAGGAGCTGGCAGCTATTGCTGATGAGACGGTCCTCATCGATCAGCCGGAGGACCTGGAAGAGACCTCAGCGGCTGAGGAGCCAACGACCCAGATCGCCCACGACACCACCGTCGCCGAGGATCTGGAAGGCGAGGAGCTGGGAGTCGAGGAAGGTGAGGCTGAGCAGCTAGCCGACGCCCCGGCAACTGAGGAAACACCGGCGGTCGACGACGAGACGATCCTCATCGACCAACCAGAAGACCTGGAAGAAGACCCTCGGCTTGAGGAGCCGATGGCCGAGGATCAGGAGGAAACCACCGTCGTCCAGGATCTCGAAGGTCCGGTTGATGAGGTCGACCAGCTAGCCGACACCCCAGCAACTGAGGAAGCACCGGCGGTCGACGACGAAACGATCCTCATCGACCAACCAGAAGACCTGGAAGAAGACCCCCGATTCGAGGAGCCGATGGCCGAGGATCAGGAGGAAACCACCGTCGTCCAGGATCTCGAAGGCCCAGTTGATGAGGCCGACCAGCTAGCCGACACCCCAGCAACCGAGGAAACACCGGCAGTCGACGACGAAACGATCCTCATCGACCAACCAGAAGACCTGGAAGAAGACCCCCAGTCCGACGAGCCAACGACCCAGATCTCACGCAAAACCACGGTCGCCCAGGAGTCGGAAGGTGAGGCTGCCCAGCGAGCGGAGGCTGCCGGCTCCGAGGAGCTAGGCGAGTATGGAAGCGAGGTATCGGAGGTTGATCTCGATGATGAGACCCTTTCTGATGATCCTGGGGAGCAGTCGTCGGCGGAGTCCGTCACTGCCACGCAGGATCACACGGTCATCATCGATGCGCCCGCTGATCTGCCTGAGGAGCCCATCGAAGATAAGACCATCGAGGATGAGCCCGATGTTGAGGAACCTGTCGATGTAGCTGAGCAACCGGCAGCCGTGGCGGCTGACAGCGCCTCGATGCCCAATCCCACCGAGCCGGTGGCTGAGGAATCTGATGCCACCATTCCGGATCGCGATGCCATCGGGTTCGGGGCGACGACGGTGCAGACTCCTGCTGGGGGTCCGGTGCCCCGACCCTGGGTGGAGGGTGAAACACCGCAGCCTGAGACTGCGGCACCAGAGACGGTCAGGGTGCGGGCGCTGCTCGACGACGCCACCATTCAGGTGTATCGGGTCAGCAAGACCGGCGGCACCTACCAGGTCAATCCCGTCGCCGAGAACCTCCCGGCAGAGGAGGATCCGGATGCGACCACCCAGATCCGCCGGATCGTCGATCCTCCGGTCAACGGCTGAGTTGCCGGGCTAGGCCCAGGGCATGGGCCACATAGCTGCCGCTGAATAGCGCCGCGTGCACCAGAATCATGTGGAACTGGTGCACCGGCACCCGCTGTTTCCAGCCCTCCGCCAGCGGCGAAACCTGCTGATACCCGGCGATCACCGCATCGAGGTGGGGGGCACCGAATAGGGCCAGCTCAGCTAGATCAGTCTCGGCATGGCCGCCATGGGCAGCGGGATCGATGAGGGTTCCCACCCTTTGATCACCGTAATCGGCCCATACGACGTTGCCTGCCCACAGATCGCCATGAATCCGGGCAGCTCCCGAGACTAGCCTCGGCTGCTCGGAGTCGAATTTTCCGGTGGCGACGACGTCGATGGCCCGGTTCAATACAGCGCGGGCCTCTCGCGGTACTTCGGCTAGTCGAAGATAGGGACGCAGCCGAGCCTCTGCATAGAACTCCCCCCAGGTCGCCCACCGAGGTTCGATGCTGACCGGGGCTGGCAGTTCCGCTAGCCGTGAGTTCAATTCACCTAGTCCGGGCGGTGGCGCTCCCCAATGTGGGGCGCCTGCGGCATGGGTATGAGCCAAGGCAGCACCGAAGGCGGCGGCGTCATCGGGGTTGGGATCGCCAGGGGTTAGTCGTTTAGTTTTTAGCCACTCCCGACCATGGTCCACCACCTCTGCGACGGCAGCGCCGGGGGCTTGGGCCAGCCACGCCAGCCCGGCGACCTCCGTCGCAATCGCGGCAGGAGAGCCCATCTTGTGGAAGGTTGCGGCAGGCTCCGCTGGGGTGTTGGGCCGCACCACCGGGGAAGAAGACAGTGCGCCGAAGTTGAACATGAGGCCACCTTGACTCGTGGAACACAGCGTCCTTCAAGTGTAGCCTGTCCCCCATTCGGAGGACAGGCCCCACGCCAGTCCCCCACCAACCCACCGATCACCCCACCAACCCCACCAACCCCCAACCTGCTTTTTCGCGATTCATCCGCACGAAACCGCCGCAAATCCCTGATAAACCGCACAAAAGCAGGCGTTCTAACAACCCAGCTGGATCGCCCCAACCACCCGCAGACCCGGCGAGGCGACGCTAATGCAGGATGCGGGCAAGGAAATCTTGGGTGGCGGGCTGCTGTGGTGCGTCGATAACCTGCGAGGGCGGCCCCTGTTCGACGATGCGCCCTTGGTCTAGGAAGACCACTCGATCGGCGGCGGAGCGGGCGAAACCGATCTTGTGGGTGGCCATGAGGATTGTGGTGTCTGCGGCTTTGAGGTCGCGGACCAAGTCGAGAACCTCCCCCACCAGCACCGGGTCCAAGGCCGAGGTTATTTCGTCGAGCAACAGCAGTTCGGGGTTGGTTGCGATGGCCCGCACGATCGCGACCCGCTGCTGTTGTCCCCCAGAGAGCCGATCAGGGAAGGCTCGGGCGAATCTCGCCAATCCGATGCGCTCCAGCAATTCGAGGCCTCGCTGTTCGGCTTCCTGGCGTGGGGTGCGGTGCACCTTCCGGGCGGCGAGGGTGATGTTGTCCAGCACCGAGAGGTGAGGAAAGAGGTTGTAGTGCTGAAATACCACCCCGATTCGGGCGCGAACCGCATCTGCGTCGATTCTCGGGTCGGTGATATCTGTGCCGTGCAGGAAGACCTGGCCATCGTCGACCTGCTCTAGCAGGTTAATCACCCGCAGCAGCGTCGATTTTCCGGATCCGCTAGCACCGAGTAACACCACGATCTCATGGGGTGCGACGGTGAGGCTAAGCCCTTGCAGCACGGTATTGCCACCGAACCGCTTCACCACCTTGTCCACTCGGAGAACTGGCTCAGTCATCACACCACCCCCGCCGATTGTTCCCGACGACGCAGCCGTGCGGTATACCAGTCGGAAAGCCGAATGAAGGGCCAGCTCAATGCCACAAAAAGCAGACCGGCAACCACATAGGAGGTGAAGTTGTATGAGGTGGCCTGCTGGATTTGGGCGGCCCGGATGGCGTCGACGGCGCCGAGTACCGAGATCAGGCCGACGTCCTTTTGCATGGAGATGAAGTCATTCATCAAGGCGGGGGTGACCTTCCGGACGGCCTGCGGGATGACGATGAATCGCAGGGTTTGGCCATGGGTCAAGCCGAGGGATCGCGCCGCCAATCGCTGCGAGGGATGGACTGCCTCCAGACCGGCCCGCAGCACCTCCGCAACATAGGAGGAGTAGGTGAGGATCAACGCGAGGGTACCCAGCAGGGCAGCGGGGATCCGGTTGGTTGGGTTGAGGGCCGGGATCCCGAAACCGATGAGATACAGCACGATGAGGAAGGGCATGCCGCGAAATAGGTCAGTGTAGGCGGCCGCGAGGAACCGCAGTGGGAAGAACACCGGCCCGCGCAGCGACCGCAGGGTCGCCAGGAACATGGCCAGGATCGCGACTCCGATGACGGCAAAGAACAGGATTTGAATGTTCAGCCACAGGCCCTTGGCTACCGCAGGCAGTGCCTGAGCGAAATAGTGGGCCGAAAGGAAGGTCTCCTGCACCGCCGCCCAGCCCGGCGAACGCGACAACCACAGCCACACCACGACGGCGAAGGCGAGGGTGGAAATCGCCGATATCACCACCGATTTCACGGTCTGTTGGCGTCGATAAGACCGGCGTTCCAGCTCAATCTCGCTGATGCCGTCGCTGGCAGAGGTCATGGTCAGCTGAGCACGGGGATATTGACGGCTTCGGACAGCCATTGAGTGGCCAGCGAGTCCAAGGTCCCGTCGGCTCGCAGCGCGTCGACGGCTTCAGTGACCGGCGCGGTCAGTGCGGAACCCTTTGGCAGCACCAGGCCAAGCTCGTCGCCACCGCTGGTATCGGCGAACTGACCGACGATGACGCCGTCGTTGAGTTCGGTGGCTACCAGGGCGAGTGCGGTGGGTAGATCGACGAGGATGGCGTCGACCTGCCCATTCTTCAGCGCCAAGACGGTGTCTTGGGAGTTGTTGAAGATCGCGGGTTCGTTGGTCGGGGCGATGGTTTCGGTGATGGTTTGCTGACTGGTGGTGCCGGCTTGGGCGCCGAATTGGATCTCCTTGAGGTCAGCGATGCTGGTGGCGCCGTCGGCCTTGCTGCCACCGAGGGTCACGACGGCTTGAGCGGTGGTGTAGTACGGGGAGGAGAAATCGACGGCTTGTTTGCGTTCCTCGGTGATAGAGAACTGCTGAATATTGAAGTCCCAATCCTTGGCTCCGGGGGCGATCGCGGCGTCGAAGGTGGTTCGCACCCACACCACATCCTCCTCGGCAAAGCCCAGTTGTTTGGCGACGGCGTATCCGACGGCGGCTTCGAAGCCCTTGCCGGAGGCGGGATCGTTGTTCTCTACCCAGGGTGAGTAGGCAGGCTCGCCGGTCGCGATGGTCAGTTTCCCGGGGGTGAAGGTGGTCAATCCGGTCTCGCTGCCACCAGATGCCGAACTGCTTGTCGAGGGGGTTTCACCTATGGTGCAAGAGGCCAAAGCGAGGGCGCTCAGCGAGGTGAGGACTGCGCGGCGAGACAGGTTGGGCATCTGGGTGCTCCTCGTATTCGAGATCGGGGCCAGCAGCAGGCTACTTGGCCCACATGCCTTGAGGAAAGCCGTACCGCATAGACCGGGGTTTCGTAGGCACAACGACGCGGTCAGCGCTCCCCCAGTCAGCCCCGTCGCGGCGGGGCACTGGCGCACTCGCGATGGCGAGGAGGTGGATCTGATCCTCGAGCGCTTTGATGGCACGGTCATCGCGGTTGAGGTGAAGGCTACCGACGCCATTGCACCCCGCGATAGCTCGAGTATGCGTAACCTCAAACGTCGTCTCGACGACATGATGTCGGCTGGGCTGCTGTTTTACTTGGGCTCACGGTCGTGGCCCGTGGAGCCGGGCATTCATGTGCTTCCAGTCGATCGGCTATGGCGCAACCCCTAACTCCCAGGCGCTAGTTCGGGGGCTGGCTCTGCCTGCGGCTCCGGGGCGCGCAGCGCTGACCTAAGCGTGGCCGCTTCACTAGGCCAGCCACGACCAGAAGGGACGCTCAGTCCGCCAAGCCGTTGCGGAACGCCCACACGACGGCCTGTACCCGATCCCGGGCCCCGATTTTGGGCATCAGCCTCGTCAGGTGCGATTTCACTGTGCTGGTCTCCACCACCAGCTCAGCAGCGATTTCCGCGTTGGACATGCCGGACGCCAACAGGCGGACAATCTCCAGTTCCCGCGGCGTCAGCGACGCCATCGCCTGCGGGTTCACTGTCGGGGCCCGCCGTCGGGCGAACTCGGCGATCACCCGCCGGGTCACGCTTTGATCCACCATGCCGTGGCCCGCCGCGAGCCTACGCACCGCGCACAGTAGTTCGTCGGGCTCGCAGTCCTTGAGGATGAATCCGTCGGCGCCCGCCTCCAGGGCACCAAACACGTCGGAGTCCAGATCGAAGGTCGTCAC